>JAXDCU010000210.1:0-13179 GCA_034677645.1 Verrucomicrobiia bacterium | reverse complement strand
GCCGTTGATCCTGCCACCGGTCGCAGTCTGTTGCTCGCCGCGGCCACGGATTCCCACGCGGTCGCGGTCTCGGAAACCGAGGTTTCGTATGTGGACGCTTTCGATGGCCTGCTCGCGGACGTGCGTTATCGGCTCACCCAGGCAGGCCTCGAGCAGGACACGATTCTCCGCGAGCCTGTCGACTCTGACCTGATGTGGGAGTGTGGACTGACGCCTACCACAACGCGTTTGATTGTCATGACTGAGTTCTTCGAGGCCCCGCAACCTCTCACGCACCGCCGCTTGCTCGATACACCTCAAATCGAAAAACAAGCAGCGAGCTCGCCTCTGACTGGCAATCGCATCCGCCCGCCGCTTGTGGACGATGACCTTGATTTCGGCTGCGCGCGCGTTGCGTCTGGCCAGGCCTTCCGCACAGGGCTCGATACGACCGACCTTGGCCCGCGGGGAATCGTGCCTGTAGGAAAAAGCTGGGAGCTGCTCGATGGCCGACGATTCCTGATCGAATCCGTCGATTACGGAACCGTGCAGCCCTGGCTCGACCAACTGCCGCGCACAACTCAGACCATGACGCGGCGCATGCCGGTCCGACACGCGGACTCGGACCGCGAGAGTGACACAGCTCGACGAAACGCTCTTGAACAACTACTTGTCTACGCACCTGCATACCGCACGGCTTCGCGCACTCCGCGGGCCGTGACAGGCGGCGATGTTGGCGAAGTGGGACTGGCGACAGTCGATTGCTCCGCGAGCGTTCGGGGTGTGGTCGTCGACTTCCCAGTCGTACTCACCACGGTCCCGGACAATTTCACGTTCCGAGGCGATACGACGTACTACATCAGCGGACCGCTCCATCTTTACGGGAGCAACACGACTTTCGAAGCCGGCGCCGTGATCAAGTTCGCTCCGACAAACGATGCGCGTCTCGCCATCCGTTCGCCGGTGACGTGGGAGGGGAGCCTCTACCGTCCTGTCGCGTTGACGGCTCGTGACGACGATTCAATCGGCAGCCCGGTTGATGGCGGCGCGCTGGCCGGGCATTACGCTTCCGTTGCACTTGACCTGGACGCTTTCTCAGCCGGCGCGGTTTTCGATCTGAAACACATCAGAATCGCGCACGCGCGAGTCGCCATTGCCCTGAACGGCCAGTCAACTCATCGAATCGCCCATGCGCAGATTCTTAATTGCGGCGTGGGCCTTCAATTGAACAACACCACTCTGCGCCTCCACAACGCCCTCTTTCATCAAGTGCGCACCAATTTCAGCGGGACCGGCGCTGAAGTGTCCAGCCAACACCTCACCGTCGACGACTCCGTCTGCATAAATGGAGCTCCCGGTTCCGTTCGGCTCACACTCGCCAACTCGATTCAGTTTGCCGTCACCAACGCCGGCCCCGCTCCGCCCCCGGCGCACATGGCATTCTCGGCTGTCCAGCCTCAGTTGTTCACCAAATCGCTCGCCGGTTTTCATTACCTGGCAAGCAACAGGCACCGCAATTGCGGGACCACAAACATAGACCCAAGTCTGCGCGCGGACCTCGCGCAAATGACAACATATCCGCCGCGACCGCTTTCAAACCGTTGCGCTGTAAACACCGTCCTCCAGCCGATCGTCGCGCGCGATACCGACATTCCCGACCTCGGCTATCACTATGCGCCTTTGGACTACGTCTGTTCCTCGGTCGAAATCACCAACGCCACGCTGGTCCTGACCAACGGCGTCGCCGTTGGCGGCTACGGCTCAACATTCGCGCGATTGATCGGGACTGGCAGGATGGTCAGCGAGGGGCAACCGCTTCGCCTGAATCGGCTTGTTCCCGTTCATGCCGTCCAGGAGCAATCTCGAGTCTTAATCACCAACACGGCCGACTGGTCGGTTGTGGACGGGTCGAGAATCGAACTGCGTTTCACGGATGTCGCCCTTATGGCCGGCCCCGCCATGTCGCGCAACCTGGTGCCAGCGGGAGCATTCAACGGAACCGTGAACATCCGCGACGGTCAACTCCGCGGTTTGAACTGGGATTTCCACAACCAGCCCGGGTCCGGGTGCGACAACGCCTCGATCAAGCTAGTCAACAATCTAATCGACCGCTGTTCGTTTTCCTGGGCTCAGGGTCTGCCGGGCAGCTCGCCATTCACACCATTCTATCTCTCTCTGGTCTTGCGCAACAACTTGCTGACTCGCTCCGATCTGGACCTGTGCCACTACGGCTACAACTACGGCGAATGGACCATCTACGACAACCTCTTCGACGACTGTATTGTCTCGCTAGCCGAAATGAACACGGCCGGCCCCGTCAACGGGCGGCTCAGCGCCCGCGGCTGCAACGCGTTTATCGCCACTGACAATCCTTTCGGCCATGTCACCGATCGAACTGGCCTGGCTCGCGACTTCGTCCTCGGCCCATTAGGCGACTACTATTACCAAGACTCAGGCGCTCCACCTAGCCTCGCCTCATTGATCGATGCGGATACCGCTCGCAGTCCAGCCACTGCCGGGCTTTTTCACTACACAACATCCTTGTCACGCGGACGCGAGGCGCACAGCCCACTTGATATTGGCTACCACTGCGTTGCCGTGACGAACCGCAACGGTGTGATCGAGCCGATCGACTCGGACAGTGACGGCGTTGCCGATTACCTTGAAGACCGCAACGGCAACGGCAAGACCGACCCAGGCGAAACACCATATGGCAAGGTCTCCATCGCAATTCCCGCAGCAGCCGATTACGTCGAAAACCAGGTGCTTCGCGTCTTCGACTCGCCCGCGTCTGGCGTCAGCGTGCTATATCCCGATCCTCCCGGTTTGCGCGGTGCCATACTCACCGTGACAATCGTCAGCCCCGCCCTTGCGACTGACCAGCTTGCTCTGTCAGATTCGCCCCCGCACGGCGTGGCCGTGAATTCCGGCCAAGTCTACTGTCACGGCAAATTGATCGGGACCGTCACCGGGATGGGCGGCCGCGGGCCCATGACGGTCACTTTCAACGCTCAGGCCTGCGTCGCCGACATAATGGCCGTGCTCCGCACCGCTGCTTTCACAATCGCTTCTGACGATCCCATGCAAACCGCGCGCGTCTTGCGCGTCGTCGTCTCCGACGGCGCGGGCGCAGTCAGTCAGCCGGCTGAAACGCGCGTCTCCGTCATCGCCGTCAATGACCCGCCAGTGCTGACCGTCTCGACTAATCCGGTTTTGTTTCTCCGGGCTGGAGGTCCTGTCTCCGTGGCATCGGAGGCGGCGATTGCGGACGTCGACACGGCGGATTTCGCCGGCGCCCAGTTGTCCGCGGCATTCAGTTTCGGCTGCCAAAACACGGACTGTCTTGCGCTGGCTCAACAAGGCGGCGGCGCGGGGCAAGTATCAGTCGTTGGCACAAACGTGACTTACGAGGGCAAGTCTGTCGGCTGGGTGACCGGAGGCATCGGGCGCGAGCCGCTAATCGTGAGATTCCTGCCCTCACCCGCCGCGATCGACATCCATGCGGTCCAGTCCGTTCTGCGCGCGGTCGAATACCAACGCTTCAACGACTTGGCTGACGGGCCGAACAAGACTCTGCGATTCGTTGTCACCGATGCCGCGGGCGGTCACGACTCGGTCACGCGCCCCGTGCGAGTGACCTGCCCGGGCAGTCTGGATTGCGTCTTGGTGCTGGACCGCTCGGGATCGATGAACCTTCCCACCAACAACCCCGCGCTCCCTCATGCTAAGGACGCCGCCCGCCTTTTCCTCGACTACCTGGAGCCTAATGCGGACCGCGTTGGGATTGTCGCCTTCAGCCACACCGTGACGAACATGATCGGCCTGACATCGGACTTTGGAGCCGCAAGCCAGGCCATCGATTCGCTCCAAGCTCTGGGCAATACGCGCATCGACCTGGCCATCATCGCGGCTCAGCAGGAACTCACAAGCGCGCGCCATCGCCAAGAAGCGTTGCCAGTGATGATCCTTCTCACCGACGGACGGCAGTCGTTCAGTCCCGACGGCGCGGTCGAGAACGCCGCGGCAGTAGCGCGCGCGGACGGAACCCGGCTGGTGACAATCGGCCTTGGCTACGATGTCGACACGAACCTCGTTCGCACGATCGCCTCGGGCCCGCACAACGCGCACTTTACGGCGCTGCCTTCCGAGCTTCTGTCAGTTTACACCGGCATTGCTCAGTCGCTCTGCCGAGCTGCCAACAAACCGCCGCTAGTCGCCACTGGCCATCCAGCGGTTATCTCCAGTCTGGGCGAAGAAGCAACCGCGACACTGGCCGGCTGGGTGACTGACGATGGGCTGCCCGCCACAAACCGGCTGGTCGCGTTGTGGAGCATTGCTGAAGGTCTTGGTAATGTCCGCTTTCATGACGCGCACGCCACAAACACCGAGGCGATTTTCACCTTGCCGCCGCGCTTGCCAGACCAGCCCGCCGATAAACCGTTCCTCTATACGCTCTCCCTGACCGCGAACGATGGCGAGTTCGAAGTCTCCAGCAACTTCACCGTCGCCATCTACCTTGAACCAGCCGCCAATCACCCGCCAGTAGCCGATCCAGGCCAGCCCCAGTCCACGATCACAAACGTCCCGGTGGCTCTCCTGGGCCGTGTTTTCGACGATGGCCAACCGCCGGGCGCCGCCTTGACTTCAATGTGGACGCAAATCGCCGGCCCAGCCCAGGTCGTGTTTGCCGACCAAGCCTCGCCATCGACATCTGCTTTGTTCACTCAGGCCGGAGATTATCTTCTGCGATTGAGCGCGAGCGATTCACAACTCTCCGCCTCAAACACGCTGCACGTCACCGTATGCGAAGCTCGAGGCGATTCCGCCGACATAGTAATGCTTGTGGACGAGTCGGCTTCAATGATGGAAGGCAGGAGAATGATCTGCGCGAAAGCCGGCGCTGGCGCCTTCGTGGATGCGGTGGACCTCGACCAGCACACCCTGGCGCTCATCGGTTTCGCGGATACGGCCCTAATACATGCTACCTTGACTAAACACCGCCCAGCTCTCGAAAAGGCCGTCCATGACCTCGAAGCGCGTCCGGCGGGGAGCTTCTCTGGCAACACCTACGCGGGTCGGGGATTGGCGGCCGCTTTCGAGCAATTCACAAGTCCGGCCCACAACCCTCTGGCATGGCCACTTGTCATTTTGCTCAGCGACGGAGCTCCCAGTGACGATGCCGTCGGGCGCGCCCGTGCTCTAAAACAAGCTGGCGCGTCGATCGTCTGCATCGGCGTCGGAGTCGACCAGCTCGGACGCGACACGCTGCTGGCCATTGCTTCTTCTGATTCGGATTGTCATTTCATCATCGACCCACAAGAGATCACAGCCGTGTACCGCCAGATAGCGGCCTCGCTCTGTCGCCGGCCCGACCGCCGCCCTATTGTCCACGCCGGCCCCGATCTGCTGGTCAATAAAGGCGATACCCTCACTCTCTCAGCGCGTGTCTTTGACGACGGACAAGCCGAAGACCTGCGTTATGTCTGGTCGCAGCTCTCAGGTCCCTCGTCGCTCGTGTTCGATCCGTCGGATTCAACGCTCACGCGGCTGACAGGTTTCGCGGCGCCAGGCTCTTACTCAGTGCGCCTCACGGTGTCCGATTCAAGTTCGCAAAGCGCGGACGACGTGCTCATAGCCGTCAATGCTCAGCCTGTCGTCAATGCCGGACCGGACAGGCAAGTCGTCTTCGAACCTGGTTTGACTCTGACTCTTGCTGGCAGCGTGAGCGATCCCGACGGCGACCCGGACCAAGTCCTGGACGTCTGCTGGACACAGATCAGCGGCCCTGCCGCGGCAATCCTCCTGGACGGCCCGCATTCGTTCCCCAATCGACTGAGCCTTCCTGGACCTGGTGTCTACTTGCTGAGACTCGATGCCACCGACGGGCGCGCCACAGCTTCCGATCACCTCGAGATCAACTGCGTTCCGCAACTGGAAGTCAATGCCGGCCCAGACCGCGCCGTATCCAATTTCACCGGGTCCGCTACGATCAGTCTATCCGGTTCGGTTATCAACAGAGCTGGCGGCTCTTACAGGTGCAAATGGACCAAGGTGTCAGGCCCGGCGTCCGTCGTTTTCGGCAACGCCGCCTCAGCACTCACCACCGCCCGCGTAGGCGCACCTGGCGCCTACACGCTTCGGCTCACCGCCAGCAACACATCCGGCGCGGTCGTCCAGGACGAGACATTCCTTTTCATCGGCACTGGTGGGAACCTTGCGCCCAATGTCGACGCTGGGCCTGATCAGACGCTCCTGGCTGGCACAACCGCTCTCCTGGCAGGCGGCGCCACTGACGACGGCAAGCCTCAGTCCATGTGCGCGCTCACGTGGAGCCAGGTCGATGGTCCTGGCGCAGCTAGTTTCGCCGACCCGTACAGCGCTCTCACGCAAGTCACGTTCACGTGCCCGGGCAGTTATCTGCTGCGACTCACAGTCAATGACGGCCAACTCGCTAACAGCGACGACCTGGTCGTCCGACTCAACACGCCACCGACCGTTGACGCAGGCACGAACCTCGTCGTTGTCAAGGGAGAGTGGCTCAAGCTCACAGGCGCCGTGGCCGACGACGGTCTGCCTGAAGGCGCTTCGCTCGCGTTGCACTGGGCGCAGTTGTCTGGGCCAGGGCGGGCGGTCTTCCTCGACCCGGACGCGTCCGTTACGTTGGTCAGCTTCGACACTCAGGGATGCTACGGCCTCGAATTCAGCGCAACCGATGGTCAACTCTCTGCCAAACACACAGTGGTTGTCTCGGTGCTCGGCCCTCCGCTGGCATGCGAGGATCAGTTCACACTCGAAACCGGCTTTCCAGCAGAGGACGGCACTGGCGGCGTCGAACACGTCCTTGACGTGCTCGTCAACGACACCGACGCGGAGGGTGACGATCTTTGGATCGTGGCCGTCGGGGTCATTGAACCGGACAATCCATACGAGTATTGCACCGAGGGGCAAGTCGCCATTCTCCCACACGGACGTCAGCTTTGTTACACACCTCGACCGGGCGCCGAAGGCATGGCGCTCTTCACCTACGTCGTCAGCGACGGTTTCGGCGGCGAGAGCATGGCGGTCGTGTGGCTTAACCTTCGGCCTTTGAACCACGCGCCAATCGCCAATCCAGACTTTTTCTTCGCGCAAGCCGGCATGCAGGGCGCGGCGCTGGTTGATTTCCTCGTCAACGATTCGGACCCCGACGACGATCGACTGTCGCTGGCCTCATTCACTCCTCCGGCACATGGCAGGATCGAAACCGAAGTGGTGCACTCGAGCATGCCATTCAGAATCGACACGATTCTGCGCTACAGCCCAAAGCCAGGGTTCGTTGGGCGCGATTTCCTCAGCTACGTCGTCGCCGATGATTTCGGCGCCACCGCAACCGCCGAAGTCACGATCGGTGTTGGCACGGACCAGTTCGAAAACCAGCCGCCGGTCGCCTCGGCTGGCCTTGACCGCGCCACGACAGTCTCGGCAGGCATCGATCTGGACGCCAAAGCCGCCGACGACGGCTTGCCCGCGGGACACCTCTCGTTCGCCTGGTCGCTCGTCAGCGGACCGAGCGCAGGTCACTTCAGCGATGCCACTGCTCCGGACACGCACGTGGCTTTCACCGCGCCCGGCAGTTACGTGCTCCATGTCGAAGTCTCCGACGGCGAAGCCTCTGCGTCGGACGACGTCATAGTCACGGTCTTGCCTGACAACACCATGCCCGTTGCGCTGCTGCTCAACCTCACCAACTCGCCCACGCTCGAAGCTCCGATACCATCCGTCACAAACGCCTTCTTCGAGCTCGTCGGCGCCGCGCGGCCGAGGCGATCGGGCGCTCCTGTCGAATGGCGCGTCGATCTCTTCAACCCAGGTGACGGCATCACGCCTCCTACTCAAACACCCAACTTCATACCGATTGTCTCGTCAGTGCCACTGACCAACGGCCCGCTCTGCACGCTGGATTTCACCCGCGTGCGAAGCGGCGTCTACGACCTTGTCCTGTCAGTCACATCGGACGGCTTGACGGCTTCAGCGGAGACGCGTTTCGCGCTCGACTGCGAACTCAAACTCGGTCGCGTCATGTTTTCCGAGGAGGATTACACTCTGCCCATGCCCGGCTTGCCGCTCGCAATTGTCCGCCGATACGACTCGCTCAACCCAGCTCCGGGCGATTTCGGCTACGGCTGGACTTTGGCGCTCACGGACCTGAACGTCGCCCTATACGAGGAACGGGCGCTGGCGTTCGACGAAGACCCCGCCGATGACGAAGGCCAGCCTTTCTCGCTCCGCACCGGTGGTTGGCGCGATCTCACCCTCACGATGCCGGATGGCCGACGCGCCACTTTCGTCTTCAGTCTCCGCAAAGGCATGGCCGCCTGCTATGCGCAGTGGACGCCGCCTCCCAGTGTCTTCGCCACGCTCGAACCAACCGTCTCGCCGCGTCTCGTTGTGCTGCCCGCGCTCAGACCCGACGAAGCCGTGCCGCCTTACTGGGACGCAGCCGGCCTCGATACTCCCGTCGAGGCATATGATTTCCCAGGCTTTAACCTCACAATGCCCGACGGCTCGGTCTACGAACTCCGCCGGCCCGACCTCGGCGAACACGTCCTGCCAGACGGCGCCTTCGTCCACGCCTACGGCCAGCCCACGCTCGACAGGCTCGTCCGCCCCGATGGCGAGTCGATCGTCGTCCGCTCAAATCGCATTGATCGCCGAGACGCACTCGGCAACCTGACAAGTTCGCTCGCGTTCGACCGCGCCAACAGCCTCATCGTCGCAATTCGCGATCCGCTCGGCCCCGCTTCGAGCCCGCCTCTGGTCAAGTACGAATACGACGCCAAGACAAACCTCGCGCGCGTCCTGCGCCTGGTCGATCGCACACTCGTCGCTTACGTCACCAACAGCTACATCTACGCGCGCTCTGACCACCCGCATCTCCTTACCGACATCCTTAATCCGACTGGCGCCACTGTCACGCGCAACGAATACGACGACACCGGCAAACTAGTCGCTTCAGTCGATGCCATGGGCCACCGCACTCGGTATCTGGACGAGACCGTCAGCGAAAACGGCCAGACCACCCGCCGTCAACTCGTCATCGACACCCTCGGCCAAACCAACCTGCTCGTGTTCGACCCGCGCGGCAATATCACTCGCACCGTGAATCCACTCGGCCAAACAGTCCTCCGCGAGTTCGACGCAAACGACAATCTCCTGGCCGAAAGCCTACCTTTCGACAATGCCACCCCCGCCACATTGTTCACCCGATACGAGTACGACGCGAATGGGAATTGCACGGCGGTTACTGACGCGCTGGGCAACACCGAACGCGCCCAATACAATGCTCTCGGTCAACTGACGTCCCACACGGACGCGCTCGGCCGCATCACCCAGTTCGAGTACGACCAGGCCGGGCGTCTCCTTGCCACAATTGATCCTACTGGCTCAATCACACGCTTTACCCATGACCAGCGCGGCAATCTCATTCATACACTCGGCCCGCTCGGCCTTGCACAGGCCTGCCAGTACGATCCGGCCGGCAACCTCATCGCCATCACCGCCTCCGGTCCGGACGGAGCGCCGCTCCAGACCACCACATTCGCCTATGATGCGCTAGGAAATCGCACCCAACAAACCCTCACGCGCACCTTGCCCGACGGACGCGCCGAGTCGCTCGTCACCCGCTGGGTCTACGACGCGCTGAATCGCGTCGTTGAAACCGTCACTCCTGACGACGCCGTTCACCGCGCCGTCTACGACATGAACGGACGTCTGCTCCACTCGATCGATCCGCTCAACCGAACAAACAGCTTCAAGTACGACGCCCGCGGTCTCCTGACCAACCATGTCCACCCAGACGGCCTCGCGGAGTCGATGGCCTACGATCCCGCCGGGCGCTTGTCCAGTCACGCCGACCGCGCGAGGCGAAAGACGTCATTCCTGCACGATGCGCTCGGACGTCTCATCGCCACCATTTACCCCGACGGCACGTCGAACGAAGTCCACTATTCAGTCGCCGGCCAGGTCGCGGCGACTCTCGACGCCCGCGGTAACGCCACACTTATCGACCACGACCCCGCTGGTCGTTGCATCCAAGTCACCGACCCGCTTGGCAATCCAACCGTTTTCGAATACGATGCCGCCGGAAATCTTACAAACGTCGTGGACCCGCTAGGCCTCAACACCGCCCATCGCTACGATGCTCTCAACCGCCGCACCTGCACGAGCTACCCCGACGGCGCCACGGATACGACCGCCTACGACGCGCTTGGCCGCGTCATCGCCAGCACTGATGCCGCGGGTCTGACCACTCGTTACGAGCACGACCCGCTCGGCCGCCTCACAGCCGTCACAAACGCGCTGCTGGGCGTCACTCGGTACGGCTACGATCAGGCCGGCAACCTGGTCTCACGCACCGACGCCCTTGGACACACAACTCGTTACGAGCACGACGCCCTGGGCCGCCGCTTGAAACGCACACTCCCATCCACACGATCCGAGCAGTTCGAGTATGACAAGGTCGGCAATCTCATCGCCCACACACGATTCGGCGAACACATCCTCAAGTTCGATTACGACCGCCTCAACCAGCTCACAAACAAGTACTGCCTCGACGGCGCCTCAAGCAACCAACTCGCACGTTACTCTTGGTCAGCCGCCGGCCTCTTGACCAACCGCGCCGATACCAGCGGCACTTACTCCTGGACACACGACACACGCGACCGCGTCCTCTCAGTCACAACCCCAGCCGGCACGCTCTTCTATGCGTACGACACCGACGGACACCTGCTCCACGTCTCTTCCTCACACGCTGGGGGAATCGATACGTCATACGCGTGGGACGCCGCCGGCCGCCTCCAAACCGTCACTGACCCGGCTTGGTCCGACTTGTACCCTCCGGATGCCGCTTACGCGTATGATTGGGCCGGAAATCTCGAGAGTGTCGTCTATCCCGCCCAAATCACACACACATGGCGCTGCGATCCGCGCGGTCGCCCGCTCAGCCTCACCATCGCCTCTCAAGGCCACCTCAATCCATCCGCCACATTCGACTACTCACTCGGCCCGACTGGAAACCGCACCGCTGCCCAGGAGCACCTCGACGGCGTTAGTCGGACGGGCTCCTGGAGCTACGACGCGCTTCATCGCCTGACAACCGAGACTCTCTCCGGCCCCGCTGCGCCCATTGGCGCCGTCAACTACCGCTACGACGCCGTGGGCAATCGGACCAACCGAACTCCGACGGGAGCCTTGGCATCGCTCCTACCCGCGTGCGCGTCCTCATTCAACGCCAACGACGAGCTCGCCACCGATGGCTTCGACCCGGCGGGAAACACCATCCGGTCCGGACCCATCACTTGCGGCTACGACGTCCTGGACCGCCTTGTCGCTTGGACAAACGGCACCTCGGTCGTCACGTTCACCTACGACGACGACGGCAACCGCGTCCGCCGCGCCGAAGGCAACACAGTCACGTTCTACCTCGTGGATTCGCTCAACCCATCCGGCTACGCACAAACCCTCGAAGAACTCGTGTTGACCGCGGGCAAACCTCCAGCCCTGAGTTGCGTCTACACTTTCGGCGACCGCCTGCTCGCCCTGCGCGACGCCGCGGGCACTATCCGCTTCGTCAGCTCCGATCCCCGCCACAATGTCCGGCTCCTGACCGACACCGCCGGCGCCGTCACGGACACCTACACCTACGATGCTTGGGGCACTCTCATCGCCGAATCGCACCGGAGCGCGCCTGCTCCGATCCATCACCTATACGGTGCTGAATACCTCGATCCCACGCTCGGACTCTATTACCTCCGCGCCAGGTGGCTCGATCCTGACACAGGCCGCTTCCTCACTCGCGACCCGGTCGAAGGCAACCCGCCCGACCCGCTCACCGCGCACCCGTATCTCTACGCTCTGGCCGATCCCATCAACCGCGCCGATCCAACCGGCGAGTTCTGCGGCGCCGTCGAGACGATGACCGCCACCCACATCAGCGCCGCGCTCACCATCACCGTGAATGCCAGCCTCCTCTACGGCGCTTACCTCGCCGACCAGGCACTGTCCGACGCTACCGCTCGAAGACATATCACGCACTTCGTGGACAGCCATCAGACGGCCGTCGCTACCCAGCAGGAATTCGACATGCTCGAAAAACAAGCTCGCCCCCTCAGAAGCCGCAAACAACTCTACCTTCACTACGGCCGCTCTGAGAATGCGCCTTCGCTCCTGCGCGGCCTGCGCGCCCCGTCGTGGACAACCCGCACCGTCTACCTCACCGGCTGGGAAGCCAAACTCAGACTCGCCATCAAACACATCGAACCGCCCAACAGTTTCTACGTAGTCAGACCAAGAGCTGGCTTCAGTCCGGTGGGGCCAAGTAGGGTGAGGTGGGCTTGGGATTATGCCGGGCTGCAAATGCCTGGCGGCGGGTTGGAGTGGGTTTTCCACCAGGGTTCTGGTGGACCTGGCACGGTATTCGGACCGGTCCCAGTCCCAGAAGGCAATCCTCCAGCCAGATTCACAATCCAACGACCATGAACGAACCTGACGAACTTCCATTCGACTTGGTTTGCCGGCTCCGCCAAGAGTTCGACTTGATCCACGATCAACTCGCGGCTTTTGCGGCCCGGATTGGAGCCACACTCTCCTTAACCCACCAAGGCGACCCACATAGAGCAATGACTGCGGCTGGGAATGATGGGCTCTACCGGATCATCGAAATCAGCCTCATGCGTAACGATGCTAGGAGCCGAATAGGTCTTGCGAACTTCACAATCCACGTCGGCTTAGCCGCTTGGACGGACCTGAAGCACGGACGCTGGGGGTGGTCTGCTTCCGCCGCCACTTTTGATACATTCGAGCATTTGAGTAAGAAGCGATTTGGGCAGTTGCTTGAGGGGTGGTGGCGTCGGCTTATGCGTGTAAAGGCGGAGGACCTGAGACCCGATTGCGAGGCGGCTATAGCCGTAACAATGCAGATGGACAAACCACGGAGCACTCAGCGCGGCGCAGCCGCAACTGAACGGCGACGCCGAAAGGACTGCCGGTGTTGCATGGCAGCATCTCTCTCGCGCCGCGCTGTATGAGGCGACTTCGTCCCGGTGGGGAGGATGGGGGGTATTTGAGACCGTGATCGTTCGAATGGCGGAGGTTTTGCGCAGCCTGCGCAAGTCTTGTGGGATAGTAGTGCAGTACGGAATTGTAGGAACACATAGTCGAAGT
>JAXDCU010000209.1:0-4549 GCA_034677645.1 Verrucomicrobiia bacterium | reverse complement strand
CCTCAACCCACTACGACTTGGCCAAATCCCTCCTCGGGCTGGGCAAGCACTTGCTCGTCGAAAAACCAATGACAGACCACGCAAATCAGGCCGCCGATCTGGTCGAGCTCGCTCGCGCCCGGGGATGCGTTCTTCAGGTCGGACACATCGAAAGATTCAATCCCGTCTTCAAGTATCTCGAACAGGCTGTGACCGAGCCGCGTTTCATCGAGGCCCACCGCCTTTCACCGTACCCGGCCCGGAGCACCGACATCGGCGTCGTGCTGGACCTGATGATCCATGACTTGGACGTCGTGCTCGCTTTCGTCAAATCTCCGATCGCGGCCGTGGACGCCGTTGGAATCGCCGTGCTTAGCTCCAGCGAGGACATCGCCAACGCTCGCATCAGGTTCGCTAACGGGTGTGTGGCTAATCTCACGGCAAGTCGTGTAAGTCCTGAACGCGTTCGGAAGGTTCGCGTCTTCAGCGGTGGCGCCCTTCCGTGCTACGTCTCCTTGGATTACAGGGCGCAAGAGGGATACCTCTACCGCATCGCCCGCGCGGATGAACCCGAGTCTTCCATCGTACACAAACTGCTCGCTGGAAAAGAGGCAACGGTCGTGAGTCAGTTCGGCGGCCGGCGCATCGTGCGAGAACCAGTCCCCCTCACCAAGGAGGAGCCGCTCAAGCTCGAACTGACGAGTTTCATCGACTGCGTGAGCGAACGGCGAGCGCCGATCGTAAGCGGTGAAACGGCCGCGCGCGCAATCGACGTGGCACTGGAAATCTCACGGCGAATACGGGCCTCGCCCGCGTCCGGCTCCGCGGACTCCGCATGAACCAATGAATGCGGTGTCCCGAAACTTCCATCGAGCCATTGCTGCCAACGGCGCAGTGCGGTGGCGCGAGACTCCCGTCGAGCGCGTTGCTGCCATCGCTGACTGCTCAGGTTTGCCCGAATCCGCTCGTGAGGGCGCTCGCGCCACCAATCTGCGTCCGTGCCAAACTTCAGTGCATATGCATCAAAGTTTGGCGGATGTGAACCAGCATGATCAGCCGGTGAATGCGGTGGCGCGAAACTTCCATCGAGCCATTGCTGCCAACGGCGCAGTGCGGTGGCGCGAGACTCCCGTCGAGCGCGTTGCTGCCATCGCTGACTGCTCAGGTTTGCCCGAATCCGCTCGTGAGGGCGTTCGCGCCACCAAGCAAACTCGATTCGTGCTCGCGAGCGCGAATACACGCGGAGCTTGTTGGAGTGCGCCGGTCCTCTGGCGCTTTGATACAGCCGCCTCCGACGACCGTGCGCCAAGAGCGGCGGCAAGCCGCGCGCACTCTGCCGCGGGACGGGACTGGCGCGAGGTGCGGCGCCCTGGGGGTGAATGTGCGCGAGAGCGTCTTGGAGTGCGCCAGCTTGCTGGCGCTTTGACTGGACGGTCCGCAGTGACAGTCCTCCCAAAGCAGCAGAGTAGCGCCGCGGGACACAGAGCAAGGGTCAGTGGTCAGAGGTCAGAAATCAAAGGGCAGAGGTCAGAAGGGTTCACGGGTAACTGCCCTCGGTTCAGAGTCACAGAGCTTGTCCAAGGCAACAGGGAGGCTCTTCATGAGCCGGGTACGGCCCGATTCCACTCGGTCCCTGATTTCGCCCAACAAACGGGGACGCCGTGGAACGCGTCCCTACCGCGCTCATGGTCTTCATGCGTGTGCAATTGAACGCCAACGCTTACCACACGTGCACACAAATCCTCGACCGCAGGCTCTCACTTTCATGCTCATCGCCGGCGAGACCAGCGGCGACATTCTCGCCGCTGAGTTGATCAAGGCTCTGCGCGCAACCCCCGCGGTCCGCTCACTCCCATTCGCTCCGCGCTTTTTTGGCGCTGGCGGTCCGCGAATGGCCGCCGCTGGCGCGGAGGTAGTTCTGGACCTTTCGCGTCACGCGGTCGTGGGGTTGAGTGAAGTCGCCCGGAAATACTTCGCTTTCAGGCGCTGTATGCAGGAGTTGCTGGAAACAGCCTGCGCCCGGCAGCCTGACATGATCATCGGCGTTGATTTCTCCGGCTTCAATCTCCGCTTTGTCCGGGAGCTTCGCGCGCGACTAGAACGATTGCCTCGTCCTTTCTGTAATTGGCGACCGCGTGTGGCTCAATACGTGTCTCCGCAGGTGTGGGCATCCCGACCAGGTCGCGCCCGGCGACTGACTAAGGACCTGGACCTGCTGCTGTGTCTCTATCGCTTTGAGAAAGATTGGTATGCTCGCCACGCCAAAACGCTTAACGTCGAGTTCACTGGCCACCCCATGGTCGATCGCCATGCCGCGACTTTGGCACCGGGCGGCGACGTGTCCGCCTCTGGACGAACCAACGCGGCCAAACCGAATATTTTGCTTTTGCCGGGTAGCCGCGTGACTGAGGTGCGTCGTCATCTGCCGGTCATGCTGGAGACGGCGCGACGCCTGAATGAGGGCGGGCCGGCAAGGGTCGAAACGGAGGCCCGGCCAAGTTTCACGCTTGTGTTCCCGAACGAGTCGCTCATGACGATGGCTCGGCCGTGGTGCGACGGTCTGTTGCCTTCCGTTGAGCGCCGGATTGGCGGCCTTGGCGAAGCTCTGACACGCGCGACCGTGGCGATTGCGTGCACGGGGACAGTGACGCTCGAGTGCGCACTACACGGCGTGCCAACGGTGACACTATACAAGACTTCGTGGACGACATACTTGATCGCTCGCCATTTGGTTACAGTGAAATACCTAACGATGCCGAATTTGCTGGCCGGCGAGGAGTTGTTTCCCGAGTTCATTCAACATCGCGCCAATCCCGCTAATCTGGCTCGCGCGACTCGCGCGTTTCTGGATGACGTGGCGCTTCGTGAGTCGGTCAGGAAAAGACTGGGGCGCGTAGTTGAGGAATTGGGGCCGCCCGGGGCGGCTGGGCGAGCGGCCGCGGAAGTGGCCAGGTTGGTCGTGGGAGAGTGAAGAGACACAGCGCGGCTTAGCCGCCACCGAACGATCCGGTCGAGAAGATCGCGAGGTTGCATCGCAGCCCTTTCCCCACGCCGCGCTGAATGAGGTGGCCACGTCGTTTTGGGCAAGGCGGCACCGGGGCGATGGCAGAAAGAGCTTGACACGCTGGCTTTGTAGTGCAAAGTCCAAGCCATGCAGCCTGACTGGGCCGTCCATAACCTCCAGGTCATCCGGACCTTGATGGAACGGTCGGCCATCTACCGACGCGCACTCGCGCCCGTGATGCTTGTCACGGGCGGACTTGGGCTGGCGGCGGCGGTCGCGGGCACGATCGTCGGCATCGAGGCTCCGCGCGGTTTCATAGTCTATTGGCTGGCCGTGAGCTTCGCCACGCTTGTTGTCGCGCTCTTGCTTGTCCGACGGCAGGCACTGCGCGCGTCTGAGCCGTTCTGGTCGCCGCCCACGCGCCGAGTCTCGCACGCGGTCACTCCATCATTTGTCGCGGCGCTGATAGTGAGTTGTGCTGTCTGGTTCCTGGTGGGGACGGACAAGGACTCCGAAATGGGCCAGGCTCTGGCGACCGAGTTACTGCCTTTGATCTGGGTGGTGTTATACGGTTGCGCGAGTAATGCGGCGGGTTTTTTCATGCGGCGGGGGATAAGGTTATTTGGATGGCTTTTACTGGCTGGGGGCGCGGGGGCCTTTGCGATTGGTGTGTTGGCGCTGCCTCGGGTGGTTGCCGGCCACGCGATCATGGGCTTTTTCTTTGGCGTTTTGCACCTTGGCTATGGCGTATATCTGTTGCTCACGGAACCACGCGCGGATGCGATGTGAATCCCGAACCGTTCCTCCAGCTCGACCGTGTGATTCACGAGAAAGGGCGGCTGCCGATCGTCTCGTTGTTGGCGGCCAATCCAGAGCTCTCGTTCACGGACATCAGAGACACGCTGCAGATGACGGACGGCAACCTGAGCGTGCATTTGCGGACTCTGCAGGAAGCGGGATACGTGGCATTGACGAAGAGCTACCACCGCGGTCGGCCGTTGACGACCTGCGCATTGACGTTGGAAGGGCGGAAGGCGTTTGGGAGGTACATCGATCTGCTTGAGCTAATAGTGCGGCAGGCGAAGGGCGATTGAACAAGAGAACACTTTATGGTGTCGATACGGCCATGAACTTTGCAGTACAAAGTCTACCGGCAAAGACCAATTGCATTCCACCCAAATCCAATCCCGGCCCGCATGAACCAGGAGGAAGGGGAGGGTTCCTCCCTCACCGTAGCCGAGAACGAGATATCCCCACTCTTCCGGTTCGAGACCCGATGCGAATTGAACCGTCGAATGTCAAAACGTTCCATGAACCTGCAATCACGGAGGGCATTGCTCCGTCAATGCCCTGGCTTCTTGGAACCGACAAAGCGGTTCCCTCCGGATGTTTGGGCAGCGACAGAGTGCTGCCCTCCGCGGCTCATGGCTCCAATGCGTTCTGAGAAAGGAATGTCGCTTCCCGCTAATCTGCGTGGCACGGGCGTCCCGCCAGTGGCCTTGGGCGAGATGCCCAAGCCACGCCTTCCGGTTCATGGTTGTAACGCAATCCTAAAACGAGTTTCCG
>JAXDCU010000208.1:0-4279 GCA_034677645.1 Verrucomicrobiia bacterium | reverse complement strand
TACGAACAGGAACAGGTCGTGTTCGTGGATGCCCGCGATGATCGACATTACCAGGAAGGCCATATACCAGGCGCTCACCAGTTCGACCACTACCGGCCTGAGAACTACATCGCCACCGTCTTGCTTGCTTGTCAGTTGGCTCAGAAGATCGTTGTTTATTGCACGGGCGGTGACTGCGAGGACAGCGAGTTCGCCGCCATCTTTTTGCGAGATGCCGGTATACCGAAGGAGAAGCTTTTCGTTTATGCCGGCGGCATAAACGAGTGGAACACGAACGGCCTGCCGGTGGAAGTGGGCGGGCGCAAAAGCGGGAACTTCCGCCCCGCCAAACCGTGAACACCGAGCCTTGGTCCTGGAGACACAACGCACTCAACCTTGCTGCTGTGCTGGCAAGGTGGTTCTTGGGCATTTTGTTTCTCTACATGGGCTTGAACAAGGCATTGCATCCGGTCGAATTTCTGAAGCTGGTGCGGGAATACGAATTGGTGCAAAGCCCACTGTTGTTGAATTCGATTGCCGCGACTCTCCCTTGGTTTGAGGTGTTTTGCGGACTCCTGCTGGTGGCTGGGGTAGCCGTGCGCGGGTCAGCCTTGATGCTACTGCTGATGCTGGTGCCGTTTACTTTCGTCGTGTTGCAACGGGCGCTGGCGATTCACGCCGCGCTTGACATCCCGTTTTGCGCGGTGAAGTTCGACTGCGGGTGCGGCACCGGCGAAATCATAATTTGCCGCAAACTGGTCGAAAATGGGGTGCTGATCCTTTTGTCAGGCTGGCTGCTGATGGGGCGAGGCCGCCACCTCTGCGCACGCTACAGCTTGATAAAATGGGAGCAGCGCGGGAGCAGAGCCCCCACCATGCCATAGGAATTCCTGGCAACATTCTACCCGCTGAAGTTGGTGGCGTTCAAGGCCAAGCTGGCCCTGATCATCGCGTTCCAAGCCGGGAACGTGACGACGAAATGGTTCGCCGTCATCCTGCTGGCAATTCCGATTCTGATTCAGGTGTATTTCAACTCCAGCCTCACGTATCTGATGATGCGCTGGCTCAAAGTCCCGCACAATGTCGCGTCTCCGGGCGCGCTGATTGGCGCAAGCAACTTTTTTGAACTCGCTGTTGCCGTCGCCATCACGCTCTTTGGCCCAGGTTCGGGCGCGGCATTGGCGTGCGTGGTCGGAGTGCTAGTGGAAGTGCCCGTGATGCTGTCCGTCTGCAAAGTCTGCAACAATTCGCGGACTTGGTATGGCCAGAGCGTGGCGGCGACTTGAGGATTGGAAGTGTAGGTGGCACACCGATTGAGAACTCAGCGGTGGAATTCTGGTGGTCGTGCTGACGGCCAAAACGCAATACAACCTCAACAACGCGCAGAAATACTTTGAGGAGCACCTTTGCGTCGGCGACTATTACGACGAGGGGCAGCGGGTGTCGGGGGAATGGACCGGGCTGGGGGCGCAACGGCTCGGATTGGCTGGCAGAGTGCGCGCGGAAGACTTCCTGCGGCTCTGTGAAAATCAGCATCCGGCCACGGGCGATACCCTGACGCAGCGGCTGAACACAACCCGCGTGGCGGCGGGCAAGGACGCCGCAAACCGCCGCATCTTCTACGACTTCACTTTCTCCCCGCCCAAATCGGTGTCGCTGGTGGGGTTTCTCGGCGGGGATACGCGTGTCCTCGAAGCGCACGCGCGCGCGGTGAAGACGGCCCTTCGGGAGTTCGAGGCATTTGCTTCAACCCGTCTCCGTGGTGGCGGTGTCCAGGCGGACCGGCCTACCGGCAATTTTGCTGCGGCTTTGTTCACACACGATACATCTCGCGCTCTCGATCCCCATCTGCACACACACTGCATCGTCTTCAACGCGTCGTTCGACGCGGTGGAGAAGCGATGGAAGGCACTGCAAAACTATGGACTGCTTCGGGCACGGAAGTTTGCCGAGAACGCCTACTACCATGAACTCGCTCGTGAGTTGCGGGGATTCGGCTACCGCATTCGCAACCTCCCGCGCGGTGATTTCCAGATTGAGGGTGTGCCAGTCGCGCTTTGCGATCGGTTCTCCAAGCGGGATGCCGAGATTGACAAGGCACTGGCTGCGCTGCTGACCGAGAGGCCGGAGTTGAGTGCTGCGAACATCTCGGAACTACGGGCGCGTCTGGCGACCGAGAAGCGGACGCGCAAGCAAAAGGACTTGAGCCGGGAGCAACTTCAGTCCCTCTGGGGCGCGCAATTGACGCCGCAGGAGGTCGAGCTGCTCAGAGGTCTGTCGCGCCAGGTCGCCGAAAGCACTGAGAAGACTCGACGAGTCACTGTCGCCGAGGCGGTGCAATGGGCAGAGGAACATCTGTTCGACCGGAACTCGGTCGTGCTGGAATGCCAGGTGTGGCAGGAGGCATTGGGGCGGGCGCGCGGCGAGGAGTTCTCGGTTGAGGAACTCAAGACGTTGACCGAGCAGCGTAGCTACATCCGCAACGCGGAGCGTCCGGGCGAAGTGACGTTACGGGAGGTGCTGTTGCGCGAATGGGAGGTTGTTCAGGCCGCGAAAGAAGGCGTTGGCGCTGGCCATCCTTTGGTGACGAATCCGACTGCTTCGAACCTGGCGCTCGACGACGAACAGCGCCGAGCACTGGCTGCGCTGCTCTGCTCCACAAACACAATATCGGTCTTTCGCGGTGGCGCGGGCACGGGCAAGAGTTACGTCCTGCGGGGACTGGTCGAGCAACTGCGGCAGGCAGGCCGGTCGGTGGTCGTTCTTGCCCCGCAGCGGCAGCAGGTCGTGGACATGGAGAAGAACGGATTCCGTTCGGCGTCCACGGTGGCAAACTTTCTGACCAAGGGCGAACTCGCCGAACGTGCTGTCGTCATCGTGGACGAGGCCGGGCAGATCGGCGGACGACAGATGCAGGCATTGTTGCGGCTGGCAAAGGAACGTAATGCGCGAGTGGTCCTCTCCGGCGATACGCGGCAGCATGGGGCAGTTGAAGCGTCTGACGCGCTCCTCGCCATCGAGCGGCATGGTGGCGTGAAGCCGGTCGAATTGCAGACGATTCGTCGCCAAGACCCTGCACTCGGACGTAACAGCGAGGAGCGCACGCATATCAAGCGGTATCGAAAAGCCGTGGAATCCGCTGCGGCGGGCCGCTTGACTGAATCCTTCGAGCGTTTGGACAGAATGGGAGCGGTAGTAGGATGTGGTGTTGGCGAACAAACCGACAAGCTGGCCGACGAATACCTGCGACTGATGGAGCAAGATGTTTCGGCAGTCGTCGTCTCGCAAACCTGGACAGAGGTCCACCGCGTCAACTCGCGCGTCCGCGACGCGCTTAAGAGGAAGGGTCTGCTCGGGGCGAATGACGCGACAGTGCAAATCCTCGAACGCCTGGACCTCACCAATGCGCAGAAACGCGACGAACGGTTCTACCCGCAGGACGCATTCGTTGTCTTCAACCAGAAGGTGCGCGAAGCCGAGCCCGGGGCAAAGGGCAAGCTGTCGGGAATCCTCAAGTCCGGGCTGCTGGTTGATATCGGGGGGCGGTTCGTCACCGTCTCAAACAAGATGCTCGACCGCATTTCGGTTTGCCAGTCGCGTGACATCGCCGTGGCGACCGGAGACAGACTGCACCTGAAAGCCAATCGCAAACTCGCAACCGGCGGACGCGTCACAAACGGGGAGCTTGTCGCCGTAAAGTGCGTTCGGGCCGACGGTGGTATTGAACTCGCTGATGGTCGGGTTCTGGATTCCAGCTTTCGCGAATTCCTGCCGGGCTATGCCGTCACGTCCTACGGCTCGCAAGGCAAGACGGTGGATTATGTCCTGTTCTCTGACTCCACCATCAAGGCCGCGACCAACGCACAGCAATGGTATGTGACCATCTCGCGTGGGCGGCGCGGAATCCGCATCTTCACCCCGGACAAGGAGCAATTGCGCGAGAACGTCACGCGCCCCGGGCATCGCCCGCTCGCGATTGAGCTCGTGTTCGGCGTAGCCCCGCGTCGCGGCGTTCGACTCTGGGGTCGGCTGCATGGTTATCTGCTGCGCTTCGGTCGCCGCGCGGTTGACAACTTCAGCCGCTTGAAACTTTCTCGTCGCCATCCTCATCAACCTATTGAAACCCATGAGCACAAAATCACCCGAATGTTGGGCGAGCGACCCGAACGCTCGCGCGGTCAAAATCGAAGTCTCGGCTGAACAAAGCCTGCTGTTGCCGTTCGACCAGTTCGCCTTCGCTGAACTCAAGAACGAGGGAAAGCAGCAACAACTTCGTTTGGTCTTCGCCACACACGAAGTT
>JAXDCU010000207.1:0-8709 GCA_034677645.1 Verrucomicrobiia bacterium | reverse complement strand
CCACCACAAGCCATCCTGTCTTCCACCGCGGATCGGCACATGGCAGCCAACACGCCAACAGACCTCCAAGCGCTAGGCCTCCCATAAACACCGCCACCAGCAATCCCACTTGTCGGTACAATGAACCACACGCAACCTGCACCGCAAGCAACAGCACAACCTCCAGTGCCGACGCCGCCACACCCGACGCAAATACCGCGCGCGGCACGGCCCCCATCCGCAACACGTACAACACCACAACCAGACAAATCGCCGCCATCACAACCGTCGGCACGGCGGGGAACTGGCTCAACCAGTGACGCACATGATAGAAATAGAGCGTCGGCCGCCAGTCCGTGTTCATCGGAGCCGGTTGCGCCGACGCTTGCGCAACACCGCCAAGCCGGTCTGGCGTCAGCATGGCATCGAGGTAAGACGATTTCATCCACCTGACCGGGCCTTTACGTGCCTGGAGCCGCGGCCCGATGTCAATGTGGAGTTCGGCGTCCGACGCCAGGAAGAACACTCGACCGAGCGGCAGCATCAGCACATTGGTGAAGACCGATTGTGCCGTCCGATGCGCGGTTGCCAGGACCACGGCCAGCTCATCGCTCATTGCGTTCTCGTACCGGCCCACGCCAAAGGAGACAACACCGCCGGGAACCAGCGCCCTCTTAACTTCGCGAAGGAATTCCGCCGTGTAGAAGCGATTGATCTGCGATGTCACCGGGTCTGGCATGTCCACAATTACCAGGTCGTAGCGGTTCGTTGTCTCCCGCGGATGTCGCCGACCATCTTCGACTAGTACTTCCAGCCCCGCCTTAGACAGGTTCCCCGGCAAGAATCTCCGGCCAAGGTCCAGCATTAACGGGTCCAATTCGACGCACGTCACTCGCTCAATCCCTTGATCGATCAACACCCGCCCAGTCCCCGACGCCGCGCCGCCCAACACCAGTGCCTGACGCGCTGCCGACCGCTGGGCCAGAGCACAGAGCGCGGTCTCCTCGACGCGCTCCACGTCACCTGATGAAAACGACGGAACACCGTTCTCGCTGAAGTTGAACTGCTCGCCGTTTCGTGTCACCACCACGCGCCCATACGGCGAGTTGCCGACATACACAATCTCTTGTCCCCGAAACTGAAGCCGGGCAGACCAACCATCCAGACCTATGGTCCAGACCACCACCCAGCACGCCGCCAACGCGCCCGCGGCGGCGGCCGCGACCTTGCGCCGCCACGCCAATGCCGTGCCGCCAGCTAGAGCCAGGTTGAGCCATCCGGTCGCCCATAGTATATCGAAGTGATCCAACCACCTAACCAGCACGTAAGTGAACGCCAGCCCACCCACCACGCTGCCCACGCCGTCCGCCACATAGACTCTCCCAAGCCCACCAGCGCCATCACGCCGTCCAGCTAATGCCACCCCCAGTGTCAGCATGTATCCGGACACGACACAGTACGGCAGGAGCACAACAAGACTGCTCACCGCCGCCGCCAGCAAGCCCACATCCGATCCGCGTACGAAAATGACATCCCGCAACGCGCGCAGTATCACCATCTGGACAACGGGAACGACGGAGATGAACATCTGACACCGCAGAAGTCGGCCTGGGAGGTCCTGGGCGGAGTCGGTCCGTCGTCCCAGCGCCGTGCCAATGCCTGTGAGCAACAGCCAGTTACCCAGAAACACGCCCAGCGCAAGCTCGTTGCCCTGAAACGCCGCCCACAACTCGCGCATCAATGTCAGTTGCGTGACGACACTCGATACGCCGAGCGCGACAATCGCCCTTCTCACCACGCCGGCGGAAACGCTCCGTGTTCCACCGACAGCCGTTCGTAGAGTCACTGGCATTGTGCCTGGCTGATCGATAGCCTGACATCGGTGTATCAGAGCCGCGCGCGGAAGCAAGCTGTGGGTCGCCGTTGACGCCGCTTGCGCATGGAGTACGCTCCCGACATGGACTGTAAGCAAGGAATCACGATCAAGCCAGGGAAGCCACGCGCGAGACTCTGCATTTGCTGCTCTCGGGCATTCGTCTCGGACGCGCTGGACAGGCACATTTGGGAAGCGCGATAATGGGATACGATGACAACGCTGTTTGGACAAAGTTGTGAAATTGCAGGTCGGTTCGACCCGTCCGCACACGCGGTTGTTTTCTTGGGCGACTGCCTGGATTTCTTGCGCACCTGCCCCAGCAACACATTCCGGCTTATTGTCACATCGCCACCGTACAATATTGGCAAGCAATACGAAAAGCGCCTTGATATTAATGCATACCTTGATCAGCAGGCAGAAGTAATACGGGAATGCGTAAGGGTGCTCTGCTCCGACGGAAGCCTCTGCTGGCAGGTTGGCAATTACGTCGAAACTGGCAGCATCGTGCCTCTGGATACACTCCTCTATCCTGTTTTCACTGGGCTGGGCCTGAAAATGAGGAATCGCATCATATGGCATTTCGAACACGGGCTCCACTGCAGCAAGCGGTTCTCTGGCAGGTACGAGACTATCGTTTGGTTCACGAAGAGCGACAACTACGTCTTCGCCCTCGATCCGGTCCGAGTTCCCCAGAAGTACCCAGGAAAGAAGCATTTCAAGGGGCCAAACGCCGGGAAGTACTCGTGCAATCCTCTTGGCAAGAATCCCGGTGACCTGTGGGTTATACCGAACGTGAAGAGTAATCACATCGAGAAGACAGACCACCCGTGCCAGTTCCCGGTCGAGCTCGTTGAAAGGCTGGTTCTCTCAATGACCAATAGCGGCGACTGGGTGTTCGACCCGTTTCTTGGGTCTGGGACTTCTGTCGTCGCTGCCATCCGACATGGCCGCCGGGGCGCCGGGGCGGAGATCGTGCCGAACTACGTCGAATTGGCTCGAACACGAATCCGCCAAGAAATGGAAGGCACGCTTCGCACTCGATCAATGGGGAAGCCGGTCTACGCCCCCGCCCAAGCTGGCAACAGGCTGACAATCCCGCCCTGGGCGAAGGAACATGAATCGAGGCAGCTGGTGATGTTTGAGCGTCCATCGACGAAGCACAGGTAGACCATCAAATGAAGATCGCGGAGACTTATTCCCACTTGAACGGTCTTGAGTTCCTCCTCGTTCATAAGCCAAAGCTGTGGAAGGGGATCACTGAAGTCGTGTCCGCAGTGAACGCCGATGAGTGTCGCACCAAAGTCTCGAAGGAGAAAACGATGAAAGGGGAACTCCTCTATAGCCCCATCGACATGAACGCGTCGTTCAAACGTCTGCTTCGACAAAGTAGATGGGAGGAGAGCCGTGTCACTTACTGGGTCACACGCAGCCAGAAGTTGATCCGTAAGACACTTGCGATGAGCGCGGAAGACCAGAAGCGCGAAATCGAGGCGGCTGGCGAGAAGCCGATCTTCAGCTACAACCAGACGGATTTCGTCAAAGATCGTGTCGCCGTCGAGGTCCAATTCGGCAAATATGCGTTCGTTGCGTATGATTTGTTCGTTAAACACCTTGCTTTCTACGTGGGGGATCACATTGATGTCGGTATCGAAATCCTGCCGATGAAATCTCTCCAACGCCAAATGAGTTCGGGAGTGGCATATTACGAGGGCGAGTTCTACAACGTGGTGCGCCAAGGCCGGGGAGTGCCAGCGGTTCCCCTAGTTCTGATCGGCATCGAGCCGTGAGAACTCCGCAGCTGAAGAACGATCAGGTCGCGAACGGACGGCGAGTTCACCGCGAACTCGCGGCGCTTGTGGCCCACAGCGACTGCCGGGTGGGCTTTTGAGACCGCCTCACATCTCGGCTTCCTTGAACGCTTCGACCTCGTAAGTCATCACTTTCGCGCCCGGCCTGCGCCAGTCGTCGGGCGCGCCACCAGCTTTCTGCGCCAGGCTGCTTAAGAATTTGGTCGGCTCCGGCAATTGCTCCCAGACTTGTGGTAAGTATGTAGCGCGCCTCATGCCCATTTCGAGGACGACACCGTCCTTGTGCGGACGCAGTTTCTTGACAAGGTCCTCAGGTGACTCAAAGGCGAGCGGTTGTGGCACCGTCAGGACACTGACCTCGATTTCGATCTTGGCCAGTTCGTCCTTTTGAACCGGGTTGAACCGAAAGTCGCGCGCCGCGGCGCTCCGGGCATTCTCCATGATGGCTTTCCAGAGCGGCCCGCTGGGAAGGATGTTGCCAATGCAGCCGCGGAGTTCGCCATTCTTGGTGAGTGTGACAAAACAACCTTTCTCCTCCGCGCACCGCGCTGGCATCTCGTCGGCCTTCACGTCCGGCAATCGGCCGTTGTTCACCACTTCGACGACTGACCGGCGGGCAAGTTCGAGCAGCGCTTTACGCTCCGTCTTCGAAAACCGCGCCGCTGTCTGCGATTCAAAGACAATGGCGGCATAACCCACTACGCCGCTCTTGTCGCCAGCCGTATCGCCGCTGTTACGATAGTCCAACATCCGCGCTGTCCAGCCCTTCTGCCGGGCCAGGTGCATCAGGACCATGATTGGCGCTTTGCCGCAGGCTTCTTGTTCCGCCGCCCCCGCGATGTCGAGCCGACAAATCGTCTCGACACATTTTCCGTCCAGTTCTTTGGCCCGGTCGTAAGGATGATAGTGACTCAAATCCGAGCTGGCCACAAGAAGAGTCTGATCGTCGATCTTGTCCGCCAGCACCCGCGCCACCTCTTCTGTGTCGACATCCCCAAGTATGATCGGGACTACAGCGAATTCCTTCAGTACCCGCTGCAGGAATGGCACCTGCACCTCGTCCGAATGTTCCCACGTGTGGGCGGTGTCCTCCCCCGGCGCTAGCATCGGGCGCGAGGATTGGCCGCGCCATGCTGGCCGTTGCACTCGGCTAGGCGCTTCGGCCACGAACGGTCGGTGTTTGACCAATTCCCTTGCCAGCGGGGCGATCGGCACTCGACCCAAAGGCGTGCGAAACTCATCGGCGCCCGACACGCACGCGCCCTGAACCAGCGCATAATGGCTCGGCGCAAGTATAACGACGGTTTTGAAACCGCGCCCGACGATCTGTTTGTATGCGTGTGCAGCCGTCAAACCCGAGTATTGATAACCCGCGTGCGGCGCCACCAGCGCCCGCACGGCCCGACAACCATGTTCCTTCGCCTCCGCCAGATAGCCGTCTATCGCCCGCCCCAACGCTTCCGGCTGCTTCGGGTAGAACAAGCCGGCCACCGCCGGCTCGCGAGTGCGCTTCGCTTCTTCCTTAGCTGGCGGTGGTGTGTCGGCGTCGTCCGCCCCTCGTGCAGCCACGGCGGATGCTATCTCCAGCAAACCAATCACGAGAGTTATCGTCGCGAACTCGAACAGGCCGCGGTTGGCGATGACCCGCTCCAAGTCAGTCCGGCGATGTGGAATAATGTTCTGACGCTCAGTAGAGCTTTGACTTTTCATCGGTCGCAAGGTTATCCACTTGTATCACGGCCCGCGCCGCAGCTCAAGGCGGCAACGGAAGAAGACTGAGGTGGCCCCAAAGTTGGCTCTCTCAGGGTCCGTTCGCCGCCCGGCCGACTGATCGCGAAAAGCCATGCAAACGAGCATCGATAACAAGGCAAGCCCAACGTTACGGACGATCCCCGGCGACGACGTCCGGCAGATAATGTGGCGCTTTGCCGACCGCAACGATCTGCAACTGATGGTTCAATCGACACGATCCGTTGCCCGTGGACCGGTGGCGCGCCTTGTCGCCCAGGGCGGCCGCAATTCACACGAGTGGACACCCGAAAAGGCGGCTCTTCTCCAGGTCTTTGATGAAAGCGGGATCACCGCGGCGTTCCTGGACCCGGAACACGGAGGCTACATTACAGGCCCAAAGAACCTCGCACTGGCTTTGATCGCATTCGAATTGTCGTGGGTGGACGCCGGCGCCGCCACGTGCAGTCTGGCCGGCAACCTCGGTCTGGCTCCCATACACGAACGCGGCACGCCGGAGCAGCGCGCCAAGTATCTCGGATGTGCCGCGCCCCGCGCACCGGACGACAAACAGCGCCAGGTGCGCGCGGCGTTCGCGCTCACCGAACCGTTGCCGTTTGTAGGCGTCGAGACGGGTCTGCTTGCTGGCAAAGTGACCATTGCCGAGTGGCCTGGAAGCGGCGAACCGATGTTGCAAGTGGACAAACGCGGCCGGTTTATCACAAACATGGGGTTCGCCAATGTCGTGACCGCCGCCGTCGCGTCTGGCGATCCCAGGATCAAGGGAACGTGCATGGTAATTCTGGAGGACACCGACCCCGGCGTGTTCGACCGGGGCGCGCCCACCAGGAAACTCGTCCACCAGCTCAGCTCTACCCGCGATCCGCTCTTCAACCTGCGCGTCCCCGCCAGTCGAATTGTCGGTGGCTACACCGTCAAGGACGGCACGATCATACCCAATCATTCGCACTCGGAGATTATTGAGTCGGTCTTTCGTCGCACGCGCGTGACGGTTGGACTGATGACCTCGGCCAAGCTCATTTCGGCGATCGAGCCGATCATTCTGTATCAACGCAGGCGGTTTCGCGGCGGCAACGTGGCGCCGGGCATGCCCCGTTACGAACTGGGCATCCAGCAGAAGGAAGATGCGCTCCATCGTCTGGTGGATATTTGGGCGACCGGCGAGGCCAGTTCGTCGCTCGGTTTCGCCGCCGCTAGATTGTTCGACGAGCTCGACCCGCTTGAGCGCGAGAAGGACCAATGGTTGGCGGAACGGCACCTGACGGGCCGCGCCGCTTTCAAAGAGCTCGCCAAGGCCCAGACCGATGCGCTCGAATTGGTCCGACTGCGCGGCACGCCGGCTAACAGCCCAGCCGCGAACCGCAAAGCCGAACTCGAGGCTATGCCCCTGGTCCGATTCGCCGAACTGGATTCGCTGGCCAACGTGCTCTGCCCAGCCTGCAAGCTCTGGAACACCGGCCACGGTGCTAACATGATGCGCGAGGCCGTCAGCCTCATGGGCGGCTACGGTGTCACGGAAGATTGTCCGGGGTTCTTGGGGCAAAAATGGACCGACGCACAGCTCGAGGCGACGTACGAGGGTCCCGAAGCGGTGCAGCGCATCCAGATTTCCTTCACAATGACCAACGAGCTGTTCCTGGCTCAGTTCGCGCAATGGGTCCAAGACATGTTGCGCGTTGGCCTAGATCACCCTGGCGCCGGCGCCTGCACGCTTGCTACAGCCATGCAGCTTTGGCTCTGGACTCTCAACCACCTCCAGTCCGCCACGGACACGGAAGGCGCAAAGCTGTTTCACAAAACCCGCCAGGGAGTCACGTTTTCGCTTGCCGACGCGCTCTGCTGGCTGTTGGCCGCCCGACAGCTCATCCTCGACACACTCGAACTTGAATCGAGAGGAGCTTCGAACGCCGCCCTCGCCGAAAGCTTGCCAGGCGTGACCGCATTCTTCACCGACCTTGCCCATGTCCAGGCAGCTCGCGCGGCGGGTGAGGTCGGTCGCATCGCCGCCGAACTTGTCTTTGGTTACCGCCAACAGCCGGACGGGAGCGATGCCGCCTGTTGCGTTTCCGACGCGGAGAAACTGGGCGGCGGCAGGGCATCCATGCCAATCGCAGCCGGGTCCGCGCCCGGCGTTGGCCAGGACACCGACCAATGCCCGCCCCTCTCGTCCGATGCGAGTCCTTCCGCGCGCTTTCCTGATCTCGACCCATTCATCAGCCTGCGTGTCAAACTCGACGCCTGCCTGGCCGGCTCTCGCGCCGCGAAGGACCGCGCGGGCGAAGCGCTTAAAGTCGTGATGGTGCGTGAGGCGCTCGACTACCCCGCCTGAGGAGAACCGCCCGACCAGTGGCGTGGACAAAAGCCGGACACTGTTTCCAGGAAGAAGACAACCTCCGAGCAGCGCCCGCTGACGCTTGAGCGCTCCGGCTCGACAGCGTCGAAGAGAATTCTGGGGTTGTGAATTCTCTGGGGAAGAAGTCCGACAAGTGACTCACACGACCCTGGTTCTTCCAAGGCACGATCCTCTCGCTGGAATGGTCTGCGCACGCGGTATGCAGGTCGTTCTTTGCCGTCGGCACACCCAATGCTCCGGTTTGGTAACTGGGAAACGTGGTTTGGCAGGCAGGGAATGCTAGGTCGCGTTAGGGGTTTCCGGAGCACAACCAACCAAGGAGAAGAAGCTCAAGGAGGTGCACCGGGAGGTGGGGTGGGGAAAAAGGTCGTGCGAGCCTGTCGCTCCCAGCGGCATGGCCGGACGACACAACCGGGACGCTCGTCGTCCCGGTCCTATCTGGCCAGGCCCGCTGACTTGGTCTGCCCGCGGACTGGCAACAAGGAGGAAGGAATAGACCATGACTCGGGTTGCGGAGTGTTTGCCGGCCGCCATCGCCGGTCTCATCATTCTGATGGCTACTCACGTCGCGAGAAGCTCCGAACCAGGCGCTCTGGCCGCTCCGGCGCTGCCCACGCCCGCCGCGCACTCTCAAACATCCGCGCCCGATACAGCCTGGCGCATCGTCGAAGCCGGCCCGGACCATGCGCTCTGGCGGCGAATTGCGCCTCAAACCAGCGAGGAGACCCATACCGCCCAATTCTCCGGCTGCTCCTACACTGAGTTGGCAACAGGACTGAACCGCTGGGATGCGCAATCCGGCCAATATGTGCGCGCATTCGCCGTATTCACGCCCGAACACAATGGCGGATTCGCGGCTCGCCAGACCGCTCACAAGGTCAGACTCGCTACGATTATAAAAGCTAAAACCGCGGTCGAACTCACACACCCCCACCGACCGCGGG
>JAXDCU010000206.1:0-3368 GCA_034677645.1 Verrucomicrobiia bacterium | reverse complement strand
CGTTCCCTGGGGTAGTTCGCAGTTACACCCAGGGAAACGTAGTAGGCATCTTCGCCGTGTTTGCTGCCGACTTTGACGGTGTACTCAAAGCCGTCGAAAGTCTCGAGCGTGGCGACGCTGGGTTTGTCGAGCCCGGTAACTTCCGGCTTCGGGTCAACAACAACGTCCGTGAAGCTCGGATATCCGAGAGCGTTCGGGATGCCGGAGACCTTTGAGGCGTCGAGCTTTTCTTCCGGACGCGCGTCGACCAGTTTCATTTCGGCTGTCTCGGTGTCACGCTGCAAACGCCACGAGTTGGTTGCCACCGGGTAAGCGACCGCCACGGACTTGACCTTTTCGACCTTGAAGAAGTCCTTGTTGAGCCACTGTTCGGGTTTTGGCTCGATGTCGCTGAAACTCTCCGAGACGAGACTGACGACGCCGGTCTTGCCGGTGACCATAACGTAGCGGCCGTCGGGCCACCCCTCGTCGCCACCGAACGGTGAAGGTTCGGAAGCCTGGCGGCGATGTTGTTTGCCGAGCATTATCGACCGCACTGGTTGGTCCCTGTCGTCCTTGAGTTCGATGAGCGTGGGCGGTTTTTCGCCGTCAGGAACGAGTTCGAGGCGTGGGAGGTGTGAGGGGCCGATCGCGAGAGCCTGGACTGTCTTGAGCTCCCAGAGTTTGCGGAGAAACTCAGACACCTCGGAGTAGTTGGCTCGGTAGCCGCCTCGCTGCTTGACTGTCCAGACTTCATTGTCGCGGGCCAAAGTGACCTGGTTGGTACCGTGGCGTATGTTCACCTTGGCGACACTGTTAACATCGAATTCGCCAAGGACCTTCTGTCCCATGACGCCCGTTGTGGTTTGGTATGACGCTGCCTTGCGGCCGCGGAGCCATAAGCCAACTCCGCCGAGCACGACAACGGCGGCCAGAATAAGCGTGAGCTGTCTGCGGTTCATTGGGCTGCGGTTTTCTTGCGGTTAAACACGGCGAGTGCGATGCCGGCCACGGTGACCAAGGCGGGCATCCCAGCGATGTTGACCCATTTCAGGCGGGTTTCGAGGGCATCAATGTCCTTGCGCAACTGTTTGCGGACTTGTTTCAGTTCGCGGTTTGTTTGGGCTTCTTTCTGCCGGAATTGCTTGATCTCGTCCTGGACTTCCTTTGGCAGAATGGCGCGCTGAGTCTTGTCGGGGTTGCGCTGCAGTTCGCTGATCTTCTGTTGCGCGTCGGCAAGGTCCTGTTCGAGCTGCTTGATCTTGGCCCGGAATTGTTCCTCGGCGTTGGCCTGGATTTTGCGGACGAGCGTGAAGGGGCGGTTTTGAACGGATCGGCTGCGAATGGCGATCAGGTTGCTGTCGCCCATGAGCTGTTCGATGACGTTCTGGAGGAGATTCAAGTTGCCGTTGAAAGGCGCGATCAGTTTCTGTCCGAAGAATCGCTGAACCTGGACGCTGAACTGGTCGTACGCGAAATCGCTGTCCCCGATAAGCACCACCACGCCGTCCTTCTTGGACTCCTTGAGCCACTCGGTCTTCTTGTCGGCGCCCTTCCCTTCCTCGGCAGCCTTGTCCTCTTTCTTGTCATCGGTGCTGTCGCTCTTGTTCGAGTCGGTGTCGCCCCCCGGTTTTCCATCCGGGAACGCGGTCTTGAACTTGCCGGTGAGCCTGAGAGCCAGGGCATATTCCTTGCCTTGTGGGCTGAAGTCCTTGCCTGTGTCGCCGCCAAACTGCGCAAGCATCTTGTCCACCAGTTGCGAGTTGCCGGAACTCTTGAGTAGCGTGGTTTGCGTGATGCCGCTCGCGGGCGAACCTGTGAAAACACCGGAGCCGACCATGAGCAAACTGTCAATCTCGCCGGTCGTCACGTCGTTGCGGTCTATGGCTTCGGCCGTCAGAGAGAGCCAGGTTGGTTCGGGGCTCACACCCCCGCCATCACCGCGCCGGACTGGCGTGACGTAGTTCTTGTCGGCGAGCACTTTGTTGACATCGAACTCAAGACCCCATGCCTTCAGGAGTTTGTCCAGTGTCGATCCGCCAGACGCGGCGCGCTGCATCATGTTTTGCATGTTCATGGAGTTGCGGCTGTCGACGACCGACATCGGATCGAGTAGCGCCACGAGTTTGCCTCCGCGCAGCACGAACTGGTCGAGGGCAAACTGGGTTTTCTCCGAGATGTTCGCTGGGTGGAGTACGAGCAGAACGTTGATTTCCTCATCGATTTGTTCCGCTGTGAGCTCGATCTGCTTGACGTCGAAATCGCGCTTGAGTTCCGTGATCGCGACCCACGGTTCCTGCTGGCCACCGCCCATGCGCATCATCATTGGGTTCATCTGGCCAAACACCGGCAGACCGCTCATGACACCGAGCGTCGGTTTTGTTGGGTTGGTGACGCGGGCAATGGCGCGCGTGAGATCGTACTCGAGCAGTTTTTCCCTGGAAGGATCGAGGAACGGAATTGAAACCTTCTGATCAACGCAAGCCACCGCCAGACCCAGATATGCTTTGTCGCCGAGATTGATCATTCCGCCATCGCTGATGTTCTGGCCTTCGACGCCGTCGAGCCGGGCTGAGTCTTCCGCGTCCGAATCGGGTTTTGGATCGAACTTGCGGATTTCGATCTTGCCGCGGGAGGCTTGGCGATACTCCGAGAGAAGGTCCTCGACGCGGCGCGCATAATTCTTGAGCCAGATCGGCATCTCAGTTTCGGACCTGGTACAGTAGTAGTTGATCGTGACCGGGGTGTCGATCTTGCCCAGGATTTTCCGGGTCCCTTCCGAAAGCGTGAACAGACGGTCCGACGTCAGGTCCAGTCTCTTGCTAACGCTGCCGCTGATGATGCCGACGGCGACGAGCGCGACGAACATGGCGGCAATGCCAATACCGGAATAGAGGATTGGTTCCCATTTCTGCTTTGTGGTGCTCATGTTCAAGGAATGATTTGGTGACGCATTGGGCACATGGGTGACGCGGGAGCGCTTAGCCAGCGCGGTGGCTGCGGATGATGACGCTAGTGGTGAAGAGTGAGAATACGATTACGAGGATGAAATACATGGTGTCACGCGAATCGACCACGCCACGCTGGAATGTTTCGAAGTGCGGCATGACGCTGAACGAACTGATCCCCTCAACGAGCCAAGCCGGCGCCCATTGAACTATCAGATCGGTCACGGGCGGCCAACCAGCCAGTATCAGGAAAAGACACAACACCACCGATATGATAAAGCTTATCACCTGGTTGCGCGTCAGGGCCGATGTCATACCGCCGATCGAGAGATACGCGCCCGCCATGAGGAAGCTACCGATGTAACCGCCAAAGATGGCCCCAATGTCGGGATCGCCAAGATACGCCACGGTGAAGACTAGTGGGAAGGTCAGGAAAAGGCA
>JAXDCU010000205.1:0-4980 GCA_034677645.1 Verrucomicrobiia bacterium | reverse complement strand
TGTCCACCACCACGGGAAGCTCCCGGAGATAGCAGTTTGGGCGGGGATTGTTCTGCAAATGAACGCAGACATTCAGCAACTCTTGCCAGACTCCGGCATGGGCTACCACTTTGAGCGGTCTATCTCTCACCCAATCGCACAGTTCGGGGCATTGATGATGGATCAATTCGCAATCCGCCACAAACTGCCGCACTTCTGACTGTTTCTTGAGAAAACGGACATAATCCTCCTGCGTCATAAACGCAACCGTTGCTGGAATCCGTTGCGCCCCCAGACGCCGAAAGGTCTTTTCCTTCCAGGTGATTTCATAGCCGAACCCGGCCTGCTCCTTGGATTGGCTTTGCAGCAAACGAATTCCGTCGCGGTCGGCAGTGAAATCTCCGGGCTTTGACATGCCTGCGCCAAACACAATGAGCGGGAAGAACGAATCGCCGCTGCAAAGCGAGCGCAGGAATTCCGGGTAGCGACTCAGGGCACGGCGGTGGATTTGGTCAGGCGTTAGCATTGGTCGCGGGAATCGGCGCTTGTCGGGCGAGATGTTCTCGGACTTCCTCTACCGTCACGGTGCGGACGGTCGAGTATTGCGTCGTAGGGTTCAGCGTAAGGTGGTAGCTCGATACAAACGGTTCGACCACACGGGCGCGGGCGTCGAAGGGACATACGATGAGCAGTTGGAGATGGAATTGCGCGAAGAGCCGCAGCGCATATCGCGAGTTTGTTTCGTCGGAGCGTGAAAACATCTCATCCACCACGACAAATCGAAACGACTCGGGATTATGCCGGTCCTTGGCGATGCCGTATTGGTAGGCAACTGCGGAGGCGAGAATGGTAAACGCCAGCTTCGCCTTCTGGCCGCCGGATTTGCCGCTCGTATCTTCGTAGATGTTTTCCTGCCTGCCCGTCTCCCGGTCACGCTCCTCCACGGCAAAAGCGAGCCAGTTGCGTGTATCCGTCACCTTCGTCGTCCAATCGGGCTTTTCGCGGAACAGGTCAATCAAATCACTGATCCTCTGAAAGGCGGTTTCGCGCGCCGCGCTGTCAGGCGCAAGGCCGTAGTCCAGGCAGCCTTTGAGCCGGGCGCGGAAATTGCGGATGTCCGAGTCCTGTGTCTGCGTCGCGCGAATCGTGATGTAGGTACGCGGAGAATATTCGATGCTTTTCAGCGCGGTGTTGAGATGGCCGATTTTGCTCTGCATCTCCTCGCAATGACCCTCAAGGGCATCTTGGAATTTCACTACATGCACCAGCACGTCGCGGCTCATCAATTCTTGGAACTTCAGGTCATAGCGCGGCAAGTCGTCGCGGCGCACTCCTTCTTCAAAGCGAAGAAAGTCCGCGATGAATTCCTCGCCCGCGTGAAGATCGGCCTTGAGGTCGGGAAACTCGCCAAGGAAAGTTCCCATCAGCCGAACAATGGCGGCAACGACTTTTCCGCGCTCATTTTCCATCGCGATGAGCTTGTCGCCGAGCGCCTTTTCCGCCCGATGTTCGGCCATCACCGCGTTGGAGATCGTCAACTCGGTGTCAGCGAGAAGTTCCACAAGCGCCACGTCGAAGACCGAAAGATCGGCCTCCACGCAGGCCGCCAAGGTGGCTCGGCACTCTTCCAATTGCTCGCTGTTCTCTTGTGCGCGGCGTTGAAGTCCACCACGGTCGCCAACTTTTGCGGTCTTGGTCGTGTCTGATTCGCTGATTTGAGCCTTAACTGCATCAAGCTGTTCACGGAGCTTCTTGATCTTATCCGAACTTTGCTCCAGTTCGCGCTTGCGTTGTTCGAGTTCCCCGCGCCTCGCGACCGATGAACGCCAATCAACCTCAGAAAACAAGCGAAAACCCTGCAACTTGCCCGCCTGGGTTGCCCGCGTGGTGGCCGTTTGCTGGCGTCGTCCAGCATCGGCAATGAACTCGGCCTGCTTTTGGGCAGCGGTGGCCAACTGCTTTTGTTCCTCCTCCAACCGGCGGATCTTGTCACGATTTGACCAGCCCAGAATGTGATTGCGCGGATCGTTGATGGCGCTCGAATCGTCCTTGATGTGCCGTGTCCCCGCGCTGCGGATCAATCCCTGCCTGGTCAAGGCGAACCCGGTCGCGCTCTCGAATTCCTCAATGCTATCGCAGCAGCGGTAGTTAAAGTGCGTCCGCAATTCGCCTTCCACCCAGCGCGACAGCGGATGGCCGTCCTTCAACTGCATCCGTTCAATCACGCGCCCCTTGTCGTATGAAGGTTGAAGCGCCGGAGCATCTTTCGGAACGCGATGATAGACAACGCGCCCGCGCAGGTCGTTGTCATTTATGAAGCGATTGACCTGCGAATAGAGTTGTTCTGGCACAAGGAGTGAAAGCCCGAAACCACGCAACAACCGTTCAAGCGCGCCCCGCCATTGCACTTGGAATTCCGGCCTTACATCCATCAATTCGCCAGCGAATGGCAGATCGGCCTCACCAACTCCCGCGCCCCGGGCGATGAACTGGCGCATCTGGCGATGCACCTCCGGAATCAAGTCGGGACGCCTGCGGAGGGAGTCGAGTTCGTCTTCCAACTGCTTGTGCTGGCCTGCGAAGCGTTTGAACTCCTGCTCCGCCGCAGCCTTCTCATTTGCGGAGGAAGTGATTTTGCCAGTCTGTTCTCTTTGCTCGGCTTCCGCCCAGAGCTGCAATTCGGTGAAGCGCCCGTCCGTACTGACCTCCTCTTTGATGCCTAGTTCCCCCAGACATTTGTGGTATTGCCCGCCCAAGGCGCGGCGTTGCTTTTCGGTTTCAATTGTTTCGTCGAGCTGCTCCTGCACCCGCGTCAGTTGCTTGCCGACCTCATCGTTATCAATGGCTTGATTCAGTTCCAATTGCTGACGCCCAAGTTCCTTGAGCGTATTGGTCAGTCCTTCGATTTCACTGGTGAGCGTTCGAATCTGCTCCGAGAGCGACGCTTGTTCTGCTTCAAGCAGGCTTCTGAGCCGCAGCGCAAAGCAGGCGGGCAGTGCGTCGCGCAGCCGGGTGGTGGCGGAAAGCTGCTCTTCGGACTCCTTGATCTCGGCCGCCTTTTCCACGACGGGAGCGAGCAGCTTCAATTGTTGCTTCGCAATCCGGATGGCTTCCCAGCATTGTTTAAGATCTTCATAGTGGTGCTCCAAGCGGTCCACCAGTTCCTTGGTGTCGAGCTTTTCGAGCATGTGATCGCGGATGAATCCGCTGACGTGCGTGATTTCCTTAATGGCGACGGTTTGACTGAACAACGCCAGCGTGGTCGTGGACTCCATTCGCAGGTAGCGAACGAGCTTCTCGGCATAGGGCGGAAACGTCTCGTCCACCTCGAATCCCTTGTTCCGAAAGGTCTTCTTCCATGTCCGCGACTCACCGAGTCCGTTGAAGTCCTTTTGAATCGAGCACTCGCGCCGTGCGATAAGAAACAGATGGCGCACGTCATCATCCTGAATCCACAGAACCTGTGCCAGGGTGACAGCTTCGTCGGTTGCGGCATTCTTGAACGCAGCCAGCAGAATCGAGGGCGGGCCACCCGGTTTTCGGAGAAACTTCGTTTGGGCGCGCGATTCCTCCGAGTCGCTCTGGCTGCCATAAGCGCCGAGCACATAGGTCTTCTCATCGCGCTCCCGCTTTTTCGTTCCGCCGGCCGACAGGTTGTAGTTCCGTTTGATCTTGGGCACGAGCATCGTGAGCAAAGCGTCCACCAACGTGGACTTGCCAGTGCCGTTTTCGCCGAGCAACAAGGCTGTTTGTCCATAGGCATCGAGCACGTGGATTTTGTCATGGAATGTTCCCCAATTGCGGACCTCCAGCCGTTCCATGCGGAATCCGGGCGGTGGAACTGAGCCATTACTGGATGTCTCGTGTGATTGCATGAGCTTTTAGTTGTTCGTGAAGCGCCTTGAGCGTCTCGACAGGAAAACGCGCCTTGATGATGCGCCGCACTTCATAGCGTTCGTCGCCGTTCACGCCCGTCAGTTTGCGGAGCAGGCCCAATTCCTCGGCCCGGTTGATGGCTGCCTCGATGCGTTTGTCTGCGCGGATTTCATCGTTCGTTTCCGGAAAATAGACCGCGACCATCTGAAGGATTTCTTCCTTGGTTACGACGAGGCGGCTTTCGTCGTGAACCTTCTCATCGAACTGAAGCAGACGTTCGCGCAAAACCACCCCGACGATAGCCACTCCTCTGGCCAGTTTGTCGCGCCGGAACAGGCGGGGAATCATCGTGCCGTCTTCCTGCTCGGATTGCTTGAGGTAGGCAAACCCGTCTTCGTCGTGAACAACAAGCTGAAGTCCGATCTCCTGGAAGTAGTTCTCGATGTGCTGGCGGTAGCGCGACAACATCGCCCAAAGTTCCATATCGTCGGAATAGATCGCATCCTGCAACAGCCGGACTTTGACTGCCGCAGACGGAAACGATTTGGTTGGGTTCGGGTTCATGTGTTGGAAAAGACGATTTGCGGCACTCTGAAGCGATGATGGGGGTCACCCGGAATATCAAGTAGATCAAACCCATCCAGAACAATGTGCGGACCGTCCGATTCAGCGATGAGCAGATAGGCGAGCACTTCCAGGATGCCGTTGCGTGGCGGATGGAGTTCCAGCAGTTCGGGCAGCGTGATCTGAACACGCGTTTGCAGACAGTCCCTGATGTTCTGGCGCAAGCGGTCGAAGTCCACCGGGTGCAAACGGAGGAATGCCTCAAGCGTGTCCTGGTAGTCGCCGCCGTCACTGACTTCCAGACTGCCGCCGAACTCCACGTTCTCCGGTGGCGACCACGGAGACTTGGACATGAGCGACGACAAAGCCAGGGTCGTATCCAATTCGATCATCTCCGCCTGCGGTGGCATTTCGCGTGTCTGATGCGCGAGTGATTTGATGTCCTGAATCAATCGGCCGACCTCGCGTCGCTCCGCCGATTCGCGAACATCCAGCACCCGCCGAAGCTGCGCGATCAGCCGCTCATTTGATGCAACGACCTTGTTTCCTTCGGCGCGGAGG
>JAXDCU010000204.1:0-16408 GCA_034677645.1 Verrucomicrobiia bacterium | reverse complement strand
CTCCGGGCAGCGACGAGAAACCGGAGGACAAAGACAGGCTGGACAAGGAATTCAAGGAAAAGACGGAAAAACTCAACGAGAAATTCAAACAGGAGAAAGCGCTCGAACCATGGGTCTTCCTGGTGTCGAAGTGGTCTCTGGACTCGTTACTAAAAGATCGTCACGCGCTCATGGCTGAAAAGAAAGACGAGCCCAAGGCCGCCGCTTCAACGAATGCTCCCCCGGCGACGCCGCTGATCTCGCCGGTGGATGCCGTGTTGCCTCCGGTTCCGCCGCCTCCCGCTCCGCCAGCGCCAAAGTAGAATCAAGCGTCATTTGAGAATCCCTTTGGCCGATGGTGGCGGATTTCTGCGTGTGCCGGTCGCGTGCGCCTCGTTGAGAAAACCGCGTTACGCTTGAATACGCCGATAGTGTACCGGGTCGAAATGACAGTCGCTGACTTTGAGGCTGACAAAACCAGTCAGCTTGACAATGATAGAAACGCTTTATGAAAGCTAACTTGACCTTGGTAACGGGCGCGCTTGTGGGGTTCACTTCATTGCTCCTCGCGGGCGAAGAGACTCTTCGATATGAAGCAGCCACGGCGGGAAACGAGATGATCATCGAAGGCACCGCCACGGGACATGGATGGACCGTCAAGGGCGTTATTGTTCCTGGGTTCTTCGAGACGGAGCCGGCATGGCAGAAGGACCTCACGCTCAAGTCGGTTTGCTCCCTCGGCGAGGGCAAAGAACCGCCCAAGTGCGAAATCAATATCCCAATATCGAGCCTCAAAAGCCAGGTCATGGTCGGCAGATCGATCATGGACGATCGGATGCGCAAAGAAATGAAGGCTACCGAGTTCCCTCGCATCCGATATCGCCTCACCCAGATGAAAGTCGCCGGAGAAGTGCCAACTTCAGGCACACCGGTAAAGTTCGACACCAAGGGAGTGCTCGCCATTGCGGGCAAGACCAATGAGATCGCCTTCCCAATCACCATGGAACGCCTTGATGGTGGCAAACTCCGTTTCGCAGGGTCGTACAAAATGAAGATGACCGACTTCGAAATCAAACCGCCCGAGTTCACCGTCCTCGGTGTCGGATCGAAAACGGCCGACGACATCACTCTCAAGTGGAAATGGACTGTCGCGCCCAAGGCGGCGGAGGCGAAATAAGCGGCGCGTCCGGCTCGCCAAAGGCGGAGCTGACCGGCCATTCATGGCTGGGACGCTTCAGGCTCGGGAGCGATGAGAGTCGATGTAGGATTCCTGCATGAAGGGTGACACGTATCAGCTGGCTCTGCCGCTGGCTCAGCCAGCCAAATTGCTTGGTGAAATCCGTCAAGTGGCCAAAAATACCAGCCTTTGCGCTGTCTGCGCCATCGCTATGAGTGCCTCGACGTCCACCGCTCAAGACGCGCTCTCCGGAGACCGCATTCCCGCCTCCGACGGCGAGGTGATTGTCCACCCCATCAACCACGCCACGCTCGTCCTTGGCTGGAAAGGCCGCGTCATCCACGTCGATCCGGTGGGCGGAGCCGGGCGGTTCAAGGATTTGCCCAAGCCAGACGTGGTACTACTGACGCATGCCCACGGCGACCATCTCGACAGGCAAACGCTGAGCGCATTGATCACACCGCAAACGGCCGTTGTTTCTCCGCCAACAGTGTCCGCGCAACTGCCGGCGGATTGGCGAGGCCTGATTACCGTTCTCACCAATGGCCAGAAGACGACCGTCAGGGACCTCTCGGTCGAGGCTGTTCCCGCTTACAACATCACTCCGGATCGCGCTGTCTATCATCCTAAAGGCCGGGATAACGGATACGTCATCACGCTGGGCGGCCTCCGCGTCTATGTCAGCGGCGACACTGAAGCCACACCCGACATGCTCGCTTTGAAGAACATCGGCTTGGCGTTCCTGTGCATGAATCTCCCCTACACGATGGATGTCGACCAAGCCGCACGCGCTATCCTCGCTTTCCGGCCGCGCATCGTTTATCCGTACCACTGTCGCGGAACTGACCTCGAAAACCTCAAGCGTCTAGTAGGCACCGACCCCAAGATAGAGGTGCGCATAGCCAACTGGTATCCGTGATCGCGACGAGTTTGGAGTTAGACTCCCACGCGAATGACAATTGCGTCAGGAGTCGCCGTTCAAACGAGAGTGAACTGACTTGTGGTTCGGATTCCGTTCGGGTATCGGGGTTTGGGTTTCGCGCGTTCCGGGTGATTTGACTCGGGGACAACAAGCTCACTGACTCGGGGGTTCAAGCGTGTGAACATCGCAAGTCATCGCGAGGGTCGACTGGCCTTGTTCGGCGGGCCGCCAGCCTGTCCCGGGCAATGGCCGGCGTGGCCTGTCTGGGGCGATGAAGAACGCCGAGGACTGAGCGAGGTGCTTGAATCTGGTCGCTGGTGGTTCGGAGAGCGGGTCCAACAGTTTGAGACTCAGTTCGCGGCATTCCAAGGCGCCCGACACGCTGTTACCTGCACCAATGGAACCACGGCCATCGAGATGGGGTTGAAGGCGCTCGGCATACTCGAAGGCGACGAAGTGATTGTGCCGGCATACACGTTTATTGCGACCGCAGGCGCCGTTGTTACCATTGGCGCCATTCCTGAGTTTGCGGACATCGAACCGAACAGCCTGTGTATCGCCCCGACCGATCTTGAGCGCAAAATCACCCCACGCACGCACGCCGTCATACCCGTGCATGTCGGAGGAGCTCTTGCCGACATGGAACGGATCAATGCCATCGCGCGATCTCATGGTCTTCGAGTGCTCGAAGACGCTGCGCACGCCTGGGGGACGCAATGGCGCGGTCGCGGCGCCGGCACGCTGGGCGAATGCGGGACTTTCAGCTTCCAGGTGTCGAAGAACATCACCGCGGGCGAAGGCGGAATCCTCGTAACCGATGACGAGGCACTCGCGGATTTGTGTCGGAGTTATACCCATTGCGGGCGGCGCAAAGGCTCGGCTTGGTACGATCACGATCACTTGGGAAGCAACCTCCGGCTGACGGAGTTTCAAGCGGCCATTCTCCTGGCTCAGTTGACTCGTCTCCACGACCAGATTCAAAGACGCGAGCAGAGCGCAAAACTGCTCGACTCAGCCTTGAAGGGGTTGCCCGGGCTCCGCCAGCTCCAGCCGCAGCCGGACCTGACTAGACGAAGTTATCATCTTTACATATTCCGCGTCGATGAAGCGGCGCTTGGAGTGTCGCGAGACCGTTTCGTCGAGGCTCTAAACGCTGAGGGCGTGCCCGCGTCGCGCGGTTGGTACCGCCCCCTCTATGCGAACAAAGTGTTCCAAAACACGGGCCGTCTGCCCGCTCACGCCATCCGTGCCCCTCTGACCGGGAAAGGAGTGGACTATGCCAGCGTTTCATGTCCAGTTTGCGAGCAGGCATGCAAAGACGCCGTCTGGCTGCCGCAGAATGTCCTGCTGGCTGACCAGGCAGCCATTGGTCGGCTAACCGATGCTATTGAGAAGGTTGCCCTGGCCTGTTCGCTGCTGTAGCTTGTTCTCATGAACATGCGGCGTGCTTTGGCTCTGGTCTTGGTTCTCCTGAGCGGCGCTGTCAGCCAAGCCAATGGAGGCGAGCCTGCCGAGCTCACGCCCCAAAAGCGCGTGGTGATTCTCCCCATCCGGGACGATATCATGCCGCCGCTCGTCTATTTGGTGCGCCGCGGCGTGAAAGTCGCCATGGACGCCAAAGCCGACTTGTTGGTGCTCGACATGGACACGGCGGGCGGGCGCGTCGATTCCACCGAGGAGATCATCGAGATTCTGGCTCAATTCCGCGGACGGACAGCCACTTATGTTAACAAGAGAGCCTATTCAGCCGGCGCGTTCATCGCGGTTGCGACTGAACAAATCTACATGGCCCCCGAAAGCGTGATCGGCGCCGCGGCCCCGATCATGCTTGCGCCCGGAGGCGCGGGTGTCGAGGCGATGCCCGAGACGCTTGAAATCAAGACCACATCGGCAATCAGCGCGAAAATCCGTGCTTATGCCCAGAAAAACGGCCACAACTCCGAGGTCGTCGAGGCCATGATCGACAAACAGAAAGAGCTCACCATCGACGGCAAAGTGATAAACCCCAAAGGCAGAATCCTCACGCTCACGAACTCTGAAGCTGAGCGCGAATACGGAACGCCTCCAAAACCACTGCTCTCGTCAGGGACGGTCGAAACCCTCGATGCACTCGTGGGCAGACTTGCCGGCGAAGGCGCCAACCGCACCACAGTGCAGCCGACCGGCGCTGAGAAGGTGGCCACGTGGATTAACGCCTTGAACTGGCTCTGGCTGATAATCGGCGTGGCTGGTATTTACATCGAATTCAAGACGCCCGGCTTTGGTTTGCCGGGTGTGGTCGGCATTTGCGCTTTCGCGCTTTACTTTCTGGGCAGCTACGTCGCCGGCTTGTCTGGTCTTGAATGGCCCGCGCTTTTTCTCCTCGGCTTGTTGCTGGTAATACTGGAGCTGTTTCTTTTCCCTGGCACGGTGTTGCTGGGCGTGTCTGGAGCGGCTTTGATGGTTGTGACCATCCTGATGGCGATGGTGGACCTTTACCCAGGCATGCCCACTCTCCCCGCGTTGCCGCAACTCAAAACGCCGTTGCGCGACCTTGCGATCGCGGTCATCGGGTCGGTCCTGGTTTTGCTTTTGCTTAGTCGGATTGTGCCAAAGACATCGCTCTACGGCGTTCTGGTCGCGCGTTCAGCAAGCGGGATGAACTCGGTCCAGGCCGAGGCTCAAGTCCAACGGGCGAGAATTGGCATTGAAGGTGTCGCGGTATCGATCCTGCGTCCGGGTGGCAAAGCTCAGTTCGGCGAGGAGATTATCGACGTTATCACGCAGGGCGAAATGCTTCCCAAAGGCACGCGTGTGCGAATCGTGGCACACAGTGCACGCGAGGCTATTGTCGAGCCGGTGACGCGGATAAACGGGCGATGACCGTCCCAGCGAGGCGTCTTGGCGTTTAGTTGGCGGATGGGTCCTCAGGCGAGTCAGCCAGAAGCCGGTGCTGCCAGCCCTTCTGGCGCAGAATCGCCCGCCAAAGCAGTGCTGGGTCGGGATCGAAGACCAAGTCAAGCGACGCGGGGTGCGTTAGCCAGGCTTGACGTCGCATTTCGTCTTCGAGCTGGCCTGGACTCCATCCGGCATATCCGGCGAAGAGTCTGAGTTTCTTCGTGGCGGAGAAAGACTCTCCCACCTCGGTGAGGTCATCGAGCGAATGGCCCAGACTCAGATTCTGCATGACATTGGCATCAGGCAGGAATGTGTCAGAGTGAAGGAAACTCATCGCTGCCGGTTGCACCGGGCCGCCGACGAAAAGCGGAAGGCCCTTGACATCTTCAGGCAGGTCGGCCACGAGGACTTCGCCGACCGTGCTGCCGCTTTCCCTGTTGAGCACCAAGCCAAAAGCCCCTTCGGCGTCGTGCTGACAGATGAGAACCACGGTCCGGTGAAAGAACGAACCGTGCAGTCGGCCTCCGTCGAGCAGCAACTGCCCTTTCAAGTACTTCGGGACTTTTGCCATACGTGCGCCAGCGCAATCGACCGGCAGCCTGAGCCGCCCGATCAACTTGTCCGCAGCAAGCGCCGGGCCGACTCGACCATTGCATCCGCCGTCAACCCATACCTGGCATACAGTTGCGCCGCGACGTAAGCCGAACGCCCGAACTCGCCGCCAATGGCCAAAGACTCAATCCTGTGCGCGACCCCCGCGGCGGACAACGCGTGTGACAACTGCATACCCATGCCTCCAATCAACTGGTGGTCCTCTATCGTGACAAGCCGCCCGCCACAGCCTCTCACCAGTTGCGCGATCTGTTCCACATCGGGCCGATTCACGAACGCGTTGTTAACGACCGTCGCGCCGATTCCTTCTCGCGCGAGCGCCAGGCCAGCCTCAATAGCTGTTCCTACCAGTGTCCCACAGGCCACAAGCACCACATCGCTGCCCGTGGCGAGAACTTGAGCTTTCCCCCATTCATACCGCGCTCCAGTCCGCCAGCTAAGCGGGTAATTCTCGCGTCCGACGAAAAACACCGTTGACTCGCCATCCTTGCCACGCCCGCGCGCGGCCGCCAAACGCTCGATGGCTTGGTACATCAGAGACTCAGCCTCTTCCGCGCACGACGGAGCGATGACCGACGTGTGCGGAATGGCACTGGTCGCCGCCAAGTAGGTTGTCGCCTCGTGAGACGCGCCGTCAGCCGCGTCCTGCAATCCCACATGGGAAAACACGGCTATCACCGGCGCTTGCGATAGAGCGCTCATCGTCAGCGGCAGGTTGCCTTTCGTGATCCCAAACTGCGCGAACGTGTCCACAATCGGAATGAAACCCATCTTCGATACTCCGATCGCCACGCTCACCATGTTCGCTTCGGCCACGCCCACTTCGACGAACCGGCCCGGAAAGCTCTTCTGAAACTGACTCATTCCGGTCGATCCCTGCACGTCCGAGGAAATCGAATAGACTGGATACCCAGCCTGGGCCGCTCGGATCGCGCCTTTGCCCAAGCCAGATTGCACCTTCTCCTTTTTCACCGGTGGCGCAACCGCGACGGCTCCAGCCGACTTGGCTTTGCGGGCCAACTCTTTTGCCTGCCACTCGTTTTTCAGCGTGTCGGCCCACTCCGCGAACTCCGCCGGGGGAGTGCCGCCGTAAATCTCGCCGACAAACTCAACGATCTTCTCGGCATTTGCCAGAGGAAAGCCGTGTCCGCCTGATGCGCTCTGTTCAGTTGCCTTTACGCCGTAGCCCTTCACCGTCTTGACGTGCAGGCATACTGGTGCTCGCGGATCGGCTTTTGCGATTGCAACGCCTTGTTCGACGGCCTGGTATACCGCCTGCAGATCGTGGCCGTTAGGCACGTGAATGACCTTCCAACCCAGCGCGCCCATCGCCGAAAAAGTGGGCGCCATGCTGAACGCGTCAGCCGAAATGCGACCGGAGAGCTTCGCATCGTTGTCGGAGATGACCAAGACGAACGGGTTGAGCCGTCCTTTTGACGCCAGCCCCGGGATCGACGCGAAAGCCTCCTTCGCTTCTCCTTCCATGGCCGCGCCATCGGACATGACGGTTATCGTCACTCGGTCGTTTCCAATCAACCTGTCCGCGAGGGCCAGGCCCTCGGATTGGACCATTGCCGATCCGAGCGGGCCGTTGCTCAATTGGATTTGTCCAGGATTGACATGCGACTCGCCGTGGCCAGTCAATTTGCTGGTGAGACTGCGAAAACCTTTGAGGTCGTCGAACGTTAATCCATCAAAGCCATAGTTGGCGCGCAAAGCGTAAAGCCCGTTCTCCGCGTGGCCGGCATCGTTGACCACATTGAAAGCCTCATGCCACTTCCGACCGCGCACGCGAAAAACCAGACCGTGAATAGCGGCCATTATCTCCGCAAAAGCGGCTGGCCCACCCCAGTGACACGCGGCGCCTCCATTAACCGCGTGCATGTTCATCAGCGCCACCAGGGCGCGCGTGGCGCGTGGGTCCGCCAGGACCACTTCCTCCCCATGCTGGTTGCGCACGGTTGTGGAATACTTGGGAGGACGTGAAGGCGTGGCCGCCAGCCGGACCCGCTGCTCCGTCGGTTTCAAAGGTGGACCATCGAGAACTTTGACTGTGGACTTGTCTTCACCCATAAGCCTCTTTCGTCTCCTGGCGCCGGTCGGCGCCGTGCGCCGTCATGGGACCGCAACCGCTAGTTGGAACCCCTCTGGTTCCCTATACGTGCAACTCAATAGTCCGCTCCTCCAAAGCTGCTCAGTCACCCGGCGCGAAAAAGATCAGCGGGAGTTGACACCTCGTTGTCAGCTTCTTTCAAGGCGCGGCGTCCTGTTTCTTGGTCGACTGCTTCTCGCGTTCGATCTTGTCGCGCTCTTCCATGGCCGCGCGCCGCGAAAGCCTGACCCGCCCCTTTTCGTCCACGCCGAGGCACTTGACCCAGATTTCGTCACCGAGCTTCACGATGTCTTCAGTCTGTTTCACGCGGAAGTTAGCCAGTTCGCTGATGTGGACCAAGCCGTCTTTGCCGGGGAAGACTTCGACGAAGCAGCCGAATTCTTTAATCGTCACGACTTTGCCGCGGTACAGTTTGCCCACTTCTATCTCCGCGGTCAGGCTTTCGATCTCACGCCGGGCAAGCTCCATCCCCTCAGCCCGCGTCGAGTAAATCTGCACCGTGCCGTCGTCTTCGATGTTGATCTCGCAACCTGACTCGTCGACGATGCGTTTGATGTTCTTGCCTCCCGGTCCGATCAGGGCGCCGATCTTGTCTGGACTGATCTTTATGCTGAGAATGCGGGGAGCGTATTTGCTCAATTCCGGCCGCGGCGCTGGCAGAATATCGGCCATGGTTTTGAGAATCTTAAGTCGGACTTGGCGCGCCTTCTCGATTGCCTCGCCGATCAGCACGTGCGGCAATCCCTTGAGCTTGAGGTCGAGTTGAAAACCCGTGATCCCTTTCTCGGTGCCGGCGATCTTGCAGTCCATGTCGCCAAATGCGTCTTCGGCTCCGATGATGTCAGTGAGGAGACTATAGCGTTTGATTTGGCCTTGCTCGCTCATTTCGGTGCACAGGCCGATGCTGATGCCGGCGACAGGCCGAACCAGTGGCACGCCAGCGTCCATGAGCGCCAGGCTGCCACCACATACGGTCGCCATCGAGGTCGAGCCGTTTGACTCCATGATCTCGCTGGTCACACGAACTGCGTACGGGAAGTTGGCAAGAGGTAGCATCGGCTCAAGGGATCGCTCGGCTAGAGCCCCGTGACCAATCTCGCGCCGGCCCGGTCCGGCTATTCTGCCTGTCTCGCCCACGGAGAAATTCGGGAAGTTATAGTGAAGGATGAAACGCTTCTCGGTGTCTCCGCCAGCATACGCGTCGAGTTCCTGACTGTCTTCGGTTGTGCCCAATGTCGCGAGTGTCAGGGCCTGGGTTTCGCCACGGGCGAAGAGTGCTGATCCATGGGCGCGCGGCAAGAGTCCAACCTGGCACGTAATCGTACGCAGCTCGTCCATCCCGCGCCCATCCAGGCGCTGCCCCTTGTTGAGGATCAGGTCTCGAGTGGCTTCGCGCTCCAGAGTGTAGAACGCCTCCTTGAGGACGGAGGGTGTCGCATGGTCAGCGCCGAACTTGGCCTCCAGTTTGGCCGCGACATCGTCGGTTAGCGCCTTCCAGGCGTCTTCTCGCTGCTGTTTGGAGTGGTTTACCAGCGCCGGCACAATGCGGTCGCCAGCGATCGACTTGATCTCCTCAAGGAGCGTCGGCGGAACGAGGTTCTGAGTGATTTGGCGTTTGGGCTTGCCAGCCTTCGCCACCAGTTCTTTCTGGGCGGAGATTACAGGCTGACAACAACTTTGCGCGAACGCGAGGGCTGCCATGAAATCAGTCTCGCTGATTTCCTTGGCCGATCCCTCGAACATTACCAACTCCGTCTCGCTGCCCACGTACACCAGGTCCAGGTCGCTTTGCGCCTGTTGCGCATGCGTGGGATTGGAGATCAACTGCCCCTTCACCCGCGCCACACGCACCGCGCCCAGCGGCCCGGTCCAGGGGATGTCGCTGAGTGTCAGAGCCGCGGACGCGCCAATGACGCTTAGAACATCGGCGTCGTTTTCCCCATCGGCGCTGAGCAGGATGCTCTGGACCTGCACCTCGTTGAACCATCCTTTTGGGAATAGGGGGCGAATTGGCCGATCGATCATCCGGCTGGTGAGTATCTCCTTCTCGGTCGGACGCCCCTCGCGCTTGAAATAGCCACCCGGGAATTTGCCCGCCGCCGCCGCTTTCTCGCGATAGTCAACCGTGAGCGGAAACCACTCCTGACCTTCACGCGGGGATGAGGCGGCAACGGCGGCCACTAAGACCACGGTTTCGCCGAGTTGAACCGAAACGGCCCCGTCGGCCTGTTTGGCAAGAAGCCCCGTTTCGATGTGAATCTGACTGTCTCCGACCTGAGCGATTACTTTTTCTGGCATGGTACGATACAATTCCACGCCTGCCGGCCCGGAGGAACTTCAGTCAACCTCCATCAGGGGCTGAATGAAATTACCCTAAGCCAATAGGCATGAGTTCGGCGCGGTTGTGTTTTCGTTCTCCCGGCACGGACCAACCCGCGCACAATGTCAGTCCGCGGCCGCGGTGCGGCTTCCGCCGGGACCCCATTTCTGGGGATTTGAGCGCTACCTGCGCAACTTCAGCTTCTTCGTCACCGCCTCGTATCTGCTTGGATCGGTGGTTTGAAGATAGTCCAACAGCCGGCGCCGCTGGCCTACCATCATGAGCAACCCTCGACGCGAGCTGTGATCCTTCTGGTGTTTCTGAAGGTGCTCGGTGAGCTGGTTGATCCGGTGGGTCAGCAGTGCAACCTGAACGTCGGGCGATCCGGTGTCACGTTCGTGCAACCTGAACTCTGTTATCGTTTTGTTCTTCGCTTCCATTCGGTCTCACAATCGGCTGCAAGACAAGCGCTGAATGCTAGATGCCGCAATAGCGGGTGTAAAGCATTACTTTCACACCGCCCCGAACCTCCGATGCCTGCGCGCGTATTCTTCCAGAGCGCTAAAGAACTGCGGCTTGCGAAAATCAGGCCACAAGGTCGGCGTCACCACGAACTCCGCATAGGAAACCTGCCAGAGAAGGAAGTTGCTCAGTCGCAGTTCCCCGCTGGTCCGGATCAGCAAGTCAGGATCGGGAAGGTGGCGGGTGTAGAGGTGTTGGGAGACCATCTCTTCGGTGATCTCGGCTGGCTCGATCTGTCCTGCTCTTGCCTCGTGAGTGATGTGACGCACCGCTTCGACGATCTCAGTTCGCCCGCCGTAGCTCAGGGCCAGAACCAAGGTTAGGCCGTTGTTCCGCGCCAAAGCCTGACGAGTGTTCTCCAGTTGCACCTGCACGAACTCGGGCAGCCGATAGACCTGCCCAATCACGTCCAATCGCACGTTGTTGCGCGTCAGTTCGCCCACTTCACTCTTGAGGTACCGCGCCAGGTAGCGCATCAGGGCGTCCACTTCGTCCTTGGGCCGGTTCCAATTCTCAACCGAAAAAGCATACAGCGTCAGATAGTCAATCCCCACTTCTCCAGCGGCTCGCACAACCGCCCGCACCGATTCAACGCCCTGCCGGTGGCCCTCCACGCGCGGCAAGTGCCGCTGCTTGGCCCACCGCCCGTTGCCGTCCATGATAATCGCCACGTGTCTAGGCAACACAGCCCGTGCTTCAGCGCTTAAATGGACTACAGCCCCGCTCATTCTAAACCCAAACCGCTCTCGTTGTCGGTCCTGCCTGCTTCACAAGAATATGGTCTGCTCTCGCGCCGGACCGACCGACGCGATCTTCAACTTGGCGCCAGAGAGCGAGGCGATCGTTTTCAGGTAGCGCCTGGCCAGTAAAGGCAACTCAGCCCATGTCTTCGCCCGGTGGGTTGGACGGCGCCAGCCCTGCAATTCTACATAGATAGGTTTGCACTCCGCTAGAACACCACCGTCAGCCGGGACATGAGCATACTCATTCGATCCGTGCCGATATTCCACGCACACTTTGATTGTTTCGACAGTGTCAAGGCCATCTACGTTCGTAATGGCCAGTTCGTCGATGCCGTTCACCATCGTTGCATGGCGTGTCGCGACCGAATCAAACCATCCGCACCGACGAGGACGACCCGTTGTGGCCCCGAACTCACGTCCAAGCGCGTGCAACATGTCCCCAATCTCCGCGCTTTCGGTGGGCAGCGGACCTTCGCCCACTCGCGTCGTGTATGCTTTCATCACGCCTACAACACGGTCCATGCGATTTGGAGGAACACCCGACCCCGTGCATGCCCCGCCGGCGGTTGTGTTGGACGAAGTCACGAACGGGTACGTGCCATGATCGATGTCAAGGAATGTGCCCTGCGCGCCTTCGAACAGAATGTTGGCGCCGCTGCACGTAGCTTCGCTGAGCATTACTACCGTGTTCGTCACGTAACGGCGTAGCTTGTCCCCGGCCGCGCGGTATGCGGCATGGACCCGATCGAATCGCAGCCGCTTCGCGCCGAACGCCTTTAGAACCTCATTGTTCTCCCGCAACCGCTCGCGCAGCAGCACTTCAAAACGATCCGAATCGATCAGGTCTATTACCCGTAGACCAGTGCGCGCCGCTTTGTCGCCGTACGCCGGTCCGATGCCGCGTTTGGTCGTGCCGATCTTGTTGCGTCCTTTTCTGAGTTCACGCTGCTCGTCGAGCTCGCGGTGATAGGGAAGAACAAGATGCGCTGTTTCGCTAATGAAGAGACTTCCATCGACACGCACTCCGAGTCTCCGCAGCCCCTCGATTTCCTCCACGAGCGACACCGGATCGATCACCACGCCGTTTCCGACAACGCACTTCTTGCCAGGACGCAGTATGCCCGATGGCACCAGATGCAACACATATTTGTGCTTGCCCAGAAAAACAGTGTGTCCCGCGTTGTTGCCACCCTGTGTTCGGACAACGATGTCCGCTTGTTCGGTCAGGACATCTATGATTTTGCCCTTGCCTTCATCGCCCCACTGGGCACCCACAAGGATCGTGTTAGCCATAGTCAATGCAAACCCACGCACGCGGTTAACAGGGCGCAAACCCACTAATAGACAAGCCCAAACGCGCGATCTGATGCTGCACCTTAGAAAGCAGTCTGGGCCGCGTCAACGCCGCAGTTGAGGTGCTATCATCGCGTAGAGTACCATCAGTTGACTAATCTCACCACCAAGACACCAAGAACACGAAGAAACAGCGATCAGTATACACAGTTCTGTTCCATAGCGGATCGCCCGCAAACATGCGGAGCAGGTCAAACGGGTGCGAGCCGGGAACCATCATGTCCTCGCCGCCCGCGCGCGCTGCTCTCAAGACCGTGCCCGTAATCACCCCTGCCAGTGTGCCCGATCACAGCGGCGCGGAGCGGCTCACCGCCCTCGGCCATGGTTACATCCGCGAAGGCTGAGCAGAACGCACCGGCAGTGGCAGCAATTCGGAGAAAAGCGCGTCTATCAAAGTCATGTTTGCAGCGGCGGTCATGCCCATTCATGTGTGAATCCATGGCGCATGTCAGGGCGCCACGGCTCGATAATAACGGGCCTCAGCGCCTGCTGGAATCGAATTGGTCCAACCGAAAACACCCGCTGCATCGCTGGTCAGCGTGGTCGTCAGTGTCCACGTGCCGATCTTGGTTCCAGACTCGATGCGATACGACGTGTTCGGTACCCCCGTCCCAGTCAATTTGACACCGGGCGTGGGCTGAGCCGCTCCACTCGGATTCATTCGCAGCATTGGTCGGACGGCGTGGAAATCCAAGTTCGTCATGCTCATTGATGACTCGGTGACGGTCACAAGACGCACGCTGGGGTCATAGGTGTAACGCATGTCGACTGGCAAGAGTATTTGATATATCCCCGGCACAAGATTCGTGAAACTGTAGAAGCCAGTCGCGTCCGTTGAGGTCTTGAGTTGGACTGTCGCCGCCTCGACTGAAACGCTAACCCCAACCACGGGGTAAGGGCCATTCCACACATGCCCGCTGAATAAGATCGGCTCGCGCTCGAAAGCTCCGATGTCGTGCCCCGCTCCCTGGGGTCGGGTCACGCCGCGTTGATCGGCAGTAACACTGGCAACGGTCGCACCGTGGTCGATACAAGGGCTGTCGGCCAGCAATGACAAGGTCGCGGTCTCTCCGCCGTTGTCGCCGTAACTGCCAAGTCGTGGGTCGACATCCACCATACTGCTGCTTTCGACCAGGGCGATGCTACTGTCAGAGCTGAGATTGTGTCCGCGGTCAACTACCGGGCCGCGTCCATTGCCGTTTGTGCCGCCACCCGCCAGAAGCGTGTTGATCATGGCGAGTTGAGTGCCGAAGTTGGCAAGATTGGCGCCCAATGCTGCGCCTGCTTTGCCAGCATCGCCGGCGTTCATGCCGCTGCCCTTATTGCCAGCGGCTCCACCCACGACGCTGTTGGTGGCGAAAGTGCAGTTGGTGAGACTGGAGACGCCGAGGCTGTAAAGCGCACCGCCGAGACCGGCACCTCCGTCCCCTCCGTCGCCGCCGATCCAGTCGCTGCTGCCTCCGTCCCCTCCGTCGCCGCCGGTGGCCTGATTCAGGTGGAATGTGTTGTTTACGGCGGCGAGGTTATTGGCGTTATAGATCGCGCCACCATGGGCCGATCCTCCGTCAAGGCCATCGCGCCCGTTGTTGTTGCTGTCCGTTCCACGATCGGCGCTGTTGCCTCCCGTAATATGGTTCGAGACAAACGTGCAAGCTTCAATCGTGACATTGCCCAGGCTGTAGATGCCTCCTCCGCTAGCGTTTCCGCCTGGGCCGCCATTGGAGTCGGCCACATAGCCTGCGCCCCTTCCCGCTTGACCTCCATCGCCACCATTGCCAGCGGTCGCACCGTTTGTGGCGAGCGTGCACTCGGAGAGGTACAGGTCGCCCAGGTTGTAGATTGCTCCGCCGTATGCTGATCCGCCACCGCCGCCTGGGCCGCCGGCGCCGGGTTTCATGATGCCACTTCCGCCGTCACCGCCGCTTCCACCGTTTCCTCCAGTGGCACTGTTGGCTTCGAAATGGCACCCAAAAAGCGACACTTTTCCTGCGTTGTAGAAAACTCCGCCTATGCCAGCGGCGCCAGGCCCGCCAGCGGTGCCATCATGGCCAGCACCGTCATCATTGGCACCAGCCTCGCCATCGACGCCGTCGGTTCCAATAGCCGCATTAGCCTTAAACACGCAGTTGCTTGCCATGACAAATCCACCGTTGTTGTAGATGGCTCCGCCGTTCGTGTTCGCCCCGTCGGCAATCGCGATGTCGACGAGCGTGAGGTGTACGCCCGTGTTCACCAGGAACAGCCGCGTGAGCCCGCCGCCACTCAAGGTCGTGCCGGTTCCATCGCCGCTGATGGTTGTGTTAGTTGTGACGTTGACCTGGAATGGGAACACGATACTGCCAGAGCAGAGCAGACGTACTGTGCCACCAGAATACACCGCTGGATAGAACGCCTCGAATGTGCATTCCGCCACATTGCCGCCCGCCCGTCCGGGCAATCCAAAGAGTCCCAGACCGAAAACCAGCACCAGAGCCGCGGTCCATATCGGTCCAGGCGCTATGGGCGCTGGCACCTTCCCCAATTCCCTCAAACTGATGGGCGAGAATCCCCGAGCCGCTGTCCGTGGCAATTCAGGGCTCCGTAACTGGCCAGTGCTCGAGTTCATCGCCTGCTGTTGGGCAGAATCTCACTGACCGGTTTGCTTCTTCTTCCTGCCTGTAGCACGGTCCGACCTCTCCTGGCGTTTGATCTCGTCATCGTGCATTTCCTTCTCCATTTCCCGGACGCCAGGCAGGCGTTCTTTCTCTTCAACGGCTATCCTGGCGGCTTCTTCGGGACTGGAGAGGACGACTGGCCGCAACATGACCACCAGTTCGCTGCGTTTACCGTCCTGAGACGTGCTGCGGAACAGGGCGCCCATGATAGGAATCTCCTTGAGGACTGGCACGCCTGACTTGGACCTGCTTTTCTGCGTGCGTATGTAGCCGCCAAGAATGACGGTGTCGCCGCTCCGGACCGACACGGTGGTGGACGTGGACCGGCTTGTTGTGCTGGGCGCTTTGCCGGCGTTTGGCATCTCGAGGAAGGCGGTGACCTCACTTATTGTCTGGTCGACTTCCATGACGACCAAGCCGTCTGGGGTAATGTAAGGCGTGACACTGAGCATGGTTGTTACGTCGGCGAAATTGACCATGGCCTGGCTGTAGTAGCCGTAAGAGCCGCCGTAGCTGCCGGGGTAACTGCCAACGTATGGAATCGCCTCGCTCACATCGAACGTGGCCGTCATAGCGTGGCTGGTCTGCACGCGTGGAGTGGCGAGCACGTGGCCTTTGGTGCGGGAGGAGATCGCCTTGAACGCGAAATCCAGGTCGCCGTTGAAACGTCCCCAGTAGTTGAAGCCATCGGGCAGCGAGCCGGACAGGTTCGTGATGCTGGAAAGCAGGCCGGCGCCGCCGTTGTTGCTGGCACTATAAGTGAGGTCGCCGCTTTTCTGGGGCTGAAGGAGGGCGCTGACGCCAAGGCTGTAACTGTCCGAGAGCTCGACATCCATGATGATGGCCTCAATCATCACCTGGGCCATCAGACGATCGACCTTGTCGAGGATGTTCGTGATCATTGCCATGTCTTCCTTGGTTGCGTACACGATCAGGGAATTCGAGCGTTGGTCGGGCACGATGCGCGCGTCCTTGAGCAACTCCAATTCGCCGGGTTGGCCACCCATCCTGCTTACCATCTGCTGCAGCCGCTGACTAAAGCTCGTCGTGCCGCCTCCCACCGGCGTCGTCGCCGCCGCTTGTGGCGTGTATACGCCCGGCTGCCGGTAGCTGCCGTACCCCGAATAGCCGCCATA
>JAXDCU010000203.1:0-10670 GCA_034677645.1 Verrucomicrobiia bacterium | reverse complement strand
GAGAACGCCTCGTGCCTTCGCGGCCAAAATGAGAATTGCTGCGTCTCTGGACTTGTCTGGCCCCCGGTCTTGTTATATATGCTCGTCCCGGAGAGAACTCGCATTTCAGAAGCTGGAGCACCTAGATGACGCGCGGCAGGCACATACAGACTGGTCACGGCGCCGGCGGCTGGCACCTGAGAAACGTCTTTCATCCCTCGGATTTCACCGAGGCGAGTGAGATTGCATTCGCGCACGCGCTCAAGTTCGCCCTCGTGAGCCGAGCTCGCCTCAGCATGCTGCATGTCGCCACTGAGTCGGAGGAATCAGGCCGTTTCCCGGGCGTGCGGGAGACCCTCGAGCATTGGGGAGCAATTCCTCCAGACAGTGGCAAGGACGCCGTTGCCGCGCTCGGGATCGATGTGCGGAAAGTGGTCGAGAAGCATGGGGAGCCCGTGCACACCGTCATCTCGTATCTGAAGCGCCATCCAACCGATCTGATAGTTCTCGCCACCCACCAGTACCAAGGGCGAGAGCGTTGGTTGAGGAAGTCGGTCGCGGAGCCAATTGCCCGAAGATCGAGGCAAATGACTCTGTTTATCCCGCATGGCCTGGCGGGTTTTGTCACGCGTGAAACTGGAGCTCTTTCGCTGCGCCGAGTGCTAATCCCGGTGACCAGGAGCCCTTCGCCCGTGCCAGCCATTGACGCCGCGATACGGGCGGTGCAGAGCCTCCGATGCGCCGAGGTGACGTTCACGCTATTCCACGCCGGAAATCAAACAGGCATGCCGGAATGTCCGGTCAAGCGGCAGACGGGTTGGACGTGGCAACAGACCGTGCGGCCCGGCGATGCGGTCGACCAGATTCTTCAGGCCGCCGCTGAAAACGCGGTGGACTTAATAGTGATGTCCACAAGCGGGCGCAGCGGTTTCCTCGACGCCCTGCGCGGGAGCACGACAGAACAGGTGCTTCGCCAAGCGCGCTGCCCGCTGTTGGCCATGCCGGCATCTCCGGCGCCGGATTGAGCGGCGCCGTGGCCCGCGCGGACAGCGCCCCTAACAAGAACACAACCATGAACAAAAACCGCGTAAACATAGCCATTGTAGGTCTCGGGTTTGGAGCAGAGTTTATCCCAATCTACCAGCGCCATCCAAATGCGAACCTCCTCGCTATTTGTCAGCGCACGCGTGCCAAGCTCGACGCCATCGGCAATGCCTTCAACGTAGCGCGGCGTTATACCGACTTCCGTGACTTGCTCCGAGACCCTGATGTGGACGCCGTCCACATCAACACGCCGATTCCGGACCATGCCTGGATGTCGGTGGCAGCGCTCAAAGCGGGCAAGCATGTGGCTTGCACCGTGCCGATGGCCACGACCATCGCCGACTGCCGCCGGATCGTGGCTTTAGCGGAGCGGATGGGACTGAAGTACACGATGATGGAGACGACGGTTTACAGCCGGGAGTTTCTGTTCATCCAGGAATTGCTCCAACAAGGCAGGCTCGGTCGGCTGCAATTCCTCCAAGCCAGCCATCAGCAGGACATGGACGGCTGGCCCAAGTATTGGCCAGGCCTGCCGCCAATGTGGTACGCCACTCATTGCGTCGGACCGATCTGCGCCCTAACTCGCGCACCGGCCGAGTATGTGTCGTGTTTTGGCTCCGGGACAATCCGCCCATGGCTGATCTCGAAATACAACTCTCCTTTCGCCGTGGAGACCACGCACATCAAACTCAAGGGCTCGGACCTAAGCGCCCGCATTTACAGGTCGCTCTTTGATGTAGCCAGGCAGTACCGCGAGAGCTTTGATGTCTACGGCTCGAAGGCTTCCATCGAGTGGCCCCTCATCGAGCGCGAGGCGCTTGTGTTGCACCGCGCGAAACTGCCTGAGCCGAGAATCCCAAAACTGGTCCGTGCTCCGGACTATGCCCGGCTCCTGCCCAAGCCGATTCGGCAATTCACGACGCGGGGCGTGTACGACTTGGCGAAGAAGACTCATTTGAGCTTCACGCAAGGCGCGGGACATGGCGGGTCTCATCCACACCTTGCCCACGAGTTCATCATGGCGCTCGTCGAAGACAGCGACCCGTTTCCGAACGCCCGTCAATCGGCCAACTGGACGTGTGTAGGTCTTTGCGCCCATCAATCCGCGATGCGAGGTGGTGCTCTGGTTAAACTGCCTGGGTTCACTTGCGACTGACTGAATGACCAGCCGGCAGTGTCGTACAGTTAGGTTCGTCAAGGCGAGTGCCTTGGCGGAGCTCTGAAGACCTAACCGGGCGTTGGCCCGCGCCCATGCCCAAGCCGACAACTCGGCCGAACATGCCGGGCGAGGTCTGAAGTCCCATTGCGCGCCAAGCCGTCGGATGCCAACTCTTGCCCAAAACCTGCAAGCGCGTCTGCCCAGCTCCGGGACGGCGGATGGGACGTGCGCATGCGCCAGCCCCGCTCAGACCAGAGGGGCCAGTTCCTTCCTTAGTCTGGCAGCCTCGGAAGCGTTGGCCGTGAGCAGCACGATCCCCAGCCGCAGAACGTGTCGATTGGGCATCAGCATTGGCCGGATTCGGCGTACGATCTCGATCGCGGTGCGTCCCGCTTGCGGAGCGCCTCGCAGCCGATCATAAACCAAAGCCCACGCCAGCGCCGTGCTCCGGGACACACCCGCCGTGCAGTGCACCAACAAGGGCTGGTTCCCTGATTTGCGGGCGAAACTGAGCGCTTTCTCAATGTCCTCCTCGCTGGCGTACACCGCATCCGGCTCTCCCCAGCCGTCCTCGACATCGTCAAACGCAAGCCGAAGAAGTCTGCGCGCGCCAGGGAACACCGGAGCGCCAAGTGGCTCGTTCGATATGGAGATGATGTTCCAGCGCCCTGGTTCCTGGGCATCGAGAAGTTCGGCCTCGTCTCGGCCGAGCACGGCCATCTCCTGTTCCAGTTCCGGCACGTACATGGCTCAGCTCATTCCCACTCGATTGTCCCAGGCGGCTTGCTTGTTATGTCCAGCACGCAACGGTTGACGCCCTTTACCTCGTTGATGATGCGGTTGGCAAGTTTCTCCAGCAACGCGTGCGGCAAACGCACCCAGTCCGCCGTCATGCCGTCCTGCGATTCAACCGCGCGAATCGCGATTGTGTAATCATATGTCCGTTCATCGCCCATCACGCCCACGCTGCGCACCGGCAGAAGCACCGCGAAACTCTGCCAAATTCGATCGTACCACCCAGTCTCCTTCATCATCTGGACCACGACCGCGTCAGCCTGCCGCAGTATCTCAAGCCGCCGCGCCGTCACCTCGCCGATGATACGAACGGCCAATCCCGGCCCGGGGAAAGGTTGCCGCCGGATGATCTCGTCTGGAAGGCCCAACTCTCGGCCCAACTCACGCACTTCATCCTTGAATAGACACCTGAGCGGTTCAAGCAACTCGAACTTCATCCGGCGCGGCAGCCCTCCGACATTGTGATGACTCTTGATCAGCGCCGCCGGATTTCCGCCGATCGGCACCGACTCGATCACATCCGGGTAGAGCGTCCCTTGAGCAAGGAATCTAACCTTGCCCACACGGTGCGCGGCGGAGGTGAACGCTTCAATAAACGTGCGCCCGATGATCTTCCGTTTCCGCTCCGGGTCCGTGACTCCACGCAGCCGCCGCAAAAACACGGCCGAAGCATCGACATACCGAAGGCGCATCCGAAAATGCCTCCCAAAAACCTCGCGTACAATCTCCGCCTCGCGAGCACGCATCAATCCGTTATTCACCAAAATGCACGTCAGCCGATCGCCAACCGCCTGATGCAGCAATACCGCCGCCACACTCGAATCGACGCCGCCGCTTAGTCCAAGTATCACACGCTCGCGTCCCACCCGGGCCCGTACCTCGCCAATCGCGGTATCGATGTAACGCCGCATCGTCCAGTTGCGGCCGCAACCGCAGATCGCATGCGCGAAATTAGAAAGCAGCTTGCGGCCCTGCTGTGTGTGGGCCACCTCCGGATGAAACTGCAGCCCGAAGAACCGCTTCTCCCTATGCTCGATCGCCGCATACGGAGCGTTCGCCGTCTCCGCCACGGACCTGAAACCTGCGGGAAGCCGTGTAAGCCTGTCGCCGTGCGAATTCCACACCCTGAGCCGGCTCGGCAGTCCCCTGAACAACACGCACTCGCGGTCCGTTACTGTGAGCGTGCCACTCCCATACTCCCGCTGACGCCCCGGCTCGACCTTGCCGCCCAGAAAATGGCCGAGCAGTTGCGCGCCATAACATATGCCGAGTATGGGAATGTCGATGTCGAAAACGCCAGGATCGGGCATTGGCGCGTGAGCGTCATACACGCTTCTTGGTCCGCCGGAAAGAATCATGCCGCTGGGCACCAGCGCGTCCAACTCCGCCGCTGGCGTGTCGTGACGCATGATCGTCGAATAAACGCCACACTCGCGGACGCGCCGCGCGATCACCTGCGTGTATTGGGAGCCAAAATCCAGAATGACAATCTGCTCTTTCATCGCAAGTCCGCTCCCGCCGGCCGACGCCGCCACGTCATTGCGCGGGCACCACTTTCACTTCTCCATTCGCGCTGTTGTACTGAAACTTCGTCCCGTACGGCGGGCGCGGCAGCACTGGCATATGACCTGAAGTGAGTAGCTCGTTCAGGTCTTTCGGGTAACGGTCCTCCGATGCGTGGAACATCTGAATCGCGCGTTTGAGGGACGCCGTGTCCGCCACCCTTTCGGAAACGCGCTGGGCCCGTCCAACTGCGCCCACGTAATCGACCGGCGCGGTCAACGGGTTCCCAACCGCTGCGTTCGTGGACTTCGCATCCGCGGGCGGTTGTTCTTTTTTGCCGCACCCAGCCACCATGCAAACGAGCATCACCGCGGCCGCGAAAGTCGCTTTCATGGGTGTACCGTATCCTGTGGTGTGACAATTCCAAGCCCCAAAGCGCATCGTGGCCTCGCGCGAGTGTCTACGACGCCGTGTTCGCGTTCGGTAACCTAGACTATCCAACCACGAGTCGCGCGGCGCGCGCGCGCGCTTTTTCGATCAGTCGAATGTCCTTCGCCAGGTCCCCAAACTTGAACGCCGGCACTCCGCTCTGCGCCAGCCCAAGCATCTCCCCGGGCCCGCGCAATTCAAGGTCAGCTTCGGCGATCCGGAAACCGTCCGTTGTCCGTTCGAGAACGTTGAGCCGCTCGCGCGCGGCGGCCGTGCGCGCTGAGGCAACCAAAATGCAGTACGCTTCGTGCGCGCTGCGCCTGATCCGACCCCGCAGTTGGTGTAGCTGTGCCAGGCCAAACACGTCGGCGTTCTCGATCACCATCACCGTCGCGTTTGGCACGTCCACTCCAACTTCGATCACCGATGTGGCTACCAGCACCTTGATCGCGCCCGACCTGAACTGACCCATCACCGCGTCTTTTTCATCCGCGCACATGCGCCCGTGCAATAGCCCAACGCGGCGCGGCGCCAGGCTCCGCTGCACCGTTTCGTATTCCCGCATCGCGGCGGTTGTTCCCGCCACCAGACCATCCTCCTCGATTCGGGGGCATACCACATATGCTTGTCGCCCTTGGTCCACCTTCCCCGCCACGAAAGCCCACACCTTCGACAAGCTCGCCGCCGACCTCACAAACGTCCGGACCCGTCCCCTCCCCGGCGGCTCGGCGTCAATCAATGACAAATCTAGATCGCCATACAAAGTAAGCCCCAGCGTGCGCGGAATGGGCGTGGCGGTCATCACGAGCAGATGTGGGTGACGTCCTTTGCGCACAAGTCGTTCGCGCTGTGCCACGCCAAACCTGTGCTGCTCGTCGATGATGACCAGCCCCAGTTCATCAACCGCAAAGCCCTCCTCGATCAATGCGTGTGTGCCGATGAACAGGCCGGGGCTGCCGTTATTGCCCTCGTCCGCCACCTCGCATTGCGCGCCCAAATCCGCCAGTACGGGACCGTTCTGCGTGGTCTGTTTGTGACTCCTTGTTCTCAGCACAACTGGAATTCCCAGCGGCTCGAACCACCGGGCGAAAGTGCGTGTGTGTTGCTCTGCCAGTATCTCCGTAGGCACCATGACCGCGACATTGTACCCGCTCTCGACAGCCATCAACGCCGCGCACGCCGCCACAACCGTCTTGCCGCATCCAACGTCGCCCTGAAGCAGGCGCCTCATTGGGTGCGCACCGGACAGATCATTCCTCAACTCGCGCAGCACGCGTGTCTGTGCGTCGGTGAGTTTGAAGTTGAGCCGTTGGAGAAAAGGTCGAATCAACCGGTTATTGCCACCGCATGGCAAGCCCTTGGCGTGTTGCCGCAGGTTGCGACGTCGCCGTTGGAGCGGAATCTGAAACGCGACGAACTCGTCCAGCGCAAGTCGGCGTCGGGCGGTTTCCGCGTCCACCAACTCGTCAGGAAAATGAACCTGTCGAATCGCAGCGGCTCGCGGAAGTTGACCTGGGTCCGGCATGTCAGGCCAGGGCTCCGCAACGTCCCCCCCAACACGTTCTAGCGCCTGCCACACAAGACTCCGCAACCACCGCTGCGTGAGACCTTCCGTGAGCGGATAGACCGGCACGATCCGATTCAAATGAACGCTGGTTTCCTCGCCCTGTTCGATGACTTCCGTTTCAGGATGATCAATCGTCCGTGGCCGCAGCGAGCACGGCCGCCCATAGACCACCACCGTGTCGCCCACATGAAAGTACTGCTCCATGTAAGGAAGATTCCACCAACGGCAATGCAGGCGCCCGCTGCCATCCTCCAGAACAATCTCGAACACTGAACGCGTCCCTTTCTTCCATGTCTTGACTCCTTGCGCCACAATACGGCCGCTGGTTGAACCGGGTTTGCGCAGCTCCAACTCCGCAATCCGCCCAACGACACGGCGATCTTCATACCGCTTTGGCCGGTGCAGCAGCAATTCCTCGATCGTGCGGATGCCAAGTCGCGCCAGTTGCCCGGCACGCTCCGGTCCGACCCCGCGAAGATCGGTCACGGGCCTGGCGAGCGGTGTCGACGCGGATGACGGCGATGGCGGCACGGTCTTCGTTCTTCGCACGGTTTCAGAACCTTTGTCGCGTGAGGTCTGCCTGTCGCGGCGCTCACTTCCTGCGACTTGTATAACTGGCCGGCGTCAGTTTTTCAACCGTGGCGCTTTTCGACCGCTGCGCGGCCCGCCGGCGGCGCGTTGCTTCCGCACCTCAATACCATCGACCTCACTCGAACAGGGGCTTTGAGTCTCGATCGCGTGTCTTTGCTCAAAGGTTGGTTGTCTCGTGAAGGCTTTGGCCAGCCCGCCTTCGATTCGGCAGTGTGGTCCTATAGAGAAAAATTCGGCCTCCCGAGAAGAACGCCGAAAATTGACCCACCTTGCGGAATTGCCTATTGCCAATAGCTCTCGACAAGCTCTCGGTCTTTGGCTAGTACTCGAATCAAACCAATGCATCGATGCCTGCAAACAGCAGGCTGGAACAGGTAAACTCCTGTTTTTATACAGTTGATACCGCAGACTCTCAAAACGCGCCTGGACTTTTTCTGGGCCGGGCTGGCGAAACACTGGCAAACCGGTGGGCTTGTGCCTTCGCAACGCTTTCTGATCGACAGGATGATCGCTCCGGTGCCTGAGGATTACCGGGGAGAAGTGCTGGAACTTGGTTCAGGGACGGGTGCTCTCACGTTGCGATTGGCGGCAAGATGCCCGCGAGCGCGGGTTCTGGCCTGCGAGATCAACCCGGTTCTGGCGAGCCATGGCAGAGACAACGTGGCGCGAGTCGGCCACAACGGGCGGGTCGAAGTTGTTTCGACCTCAGCACAGACGCTGCTAGCCAGCATGAGAGAGCGAGGCGCCGGGAAGCTTGATTTCGTCATTTCAGGAATCCCGCTCGGTGGTCTTCGCGGGGCCAAGGTGCGTTCGCTGCTTGATGCCATCCACCAGTCGCTTCGGGTTGGAGGACTTTATGTTCAGTTCCAGCATTCGTTGTTGGATCGGGGAAAAATAAAGGCCAGATTCGCCACGCTCCGTACGGTCCCAGTCTTTCTTAACCTGCCTCCCGCGGTCGTGTACTACGCTCGGAAGTGACGAAGCGAATGCGTGGTGCCCGTACGTTTCGTGTTCTTCCTTGGTGAATCCCAACCGTCGCCGAACACTCAAGACGAGGATCAGGAGGAGGTTTGATGACAAACAACTTGTCACGCTTTGGGGCATTGAACCTCGAGGTAGGGACGCGTTCCACCGCGTCCCCGTTTGTTGGGCGAGATCAGGGACCGAGTGGGATCGGTCCCTACCAAGGTGATGGGGAGCATTCGGGATGAGAAGGGGATAGTTGGTGCCAGGTACTAGGTCATTACGGCGGCGGCGAGAATCTTCTTTTCAGGCGGGTGTCCACGGCGTTAATACGTAGCGACTTTCTGGAAGCATGAAGATTGTCTTAGCATATTCAGGCGGACTGGACACGTCGGTCATTCTCTCCTGGCTCAAGGAGACTTATCAGGCCGAGATCGTTGCCTACTGCGCGAACATCGGCCAAGCCGAGGAGCTCCGGGGACTAGAACGCAAAGCACTCCGAACCGGGGCGACGCGTTGCCACATCGCCGATCTGCGGGAAGAGTTTGCCCGCGATTTCATCTTTCCGATGCTGCAAGCCGGAGCAATCTATGAAGGCCAATACTTGCTCGGCACGAGCATCGCGCGTCCGCTCATTGCCCGCGGCATGATAGATGTGGCCCGCCGCGAGAAGGCCGCCGCACTTGCGCACGGCGCCACGGGCAAAGGCAACGACCAGGTCCGTTTCGAACTGACCGCAGCGGCATTGGCGCCAGACCTTGAAGTGATCGCTCCGTGGCGGGACCCTCGATTCCGAGAGCGGTTCCCCGGTCGGGCCGAGATGATCTCGTACTGCGAAGAGAGGGGGGTTCCAGTGCAGGCAACGACCAAGAAACCTTACTCGATGGACCGGAACCTGCTGCACATCTCATACGAGGCAGGGATACTGGAGGACCCGTGGCTCGATGCTTTCGCGCCCGCGAACAAGGGGATGTTCAAACTGAGTGTCGCACCCGAGGACGCTCCGGACCGTCCAGCATACGTGACACTTCAGTTCGAAGCTGGCAAGTGCGTCGTCGTGGACGGGCGGCGTCTGAGTCCTTTGCGCGTGATGGAGACGCTCAACCGGCTTGGCGGCAAGCACGGGATTGGGCGTGTCGACATGGTCGAGAATCGGTTCGTCGGTATGAAGAGCCGAGGGGTGTATGAGACTCCCGGCGGGACGATCCTGCACTTCGCCCACCGACAGATCGAGAGTCTGACGATGGACCGCGAGGTCATGCACCTGCGCGACTCGCTCATCCCGCGTTACGCTGAGCTCGTATACTACGGTTTCTGGTTTTCGCCCGAACGCCAGGCGCTGCAGGCTTTTGTCACCGAAAGCCAGAAGAACGTCACGGGAACAGTGCGCCTGAAGCTTTACAAGGGCAACCTGATGGTGGCGGGCCGCAAGTCGCCGGTCAGCCTTTACAGCCCGAGGATCGCAACGATGGAAGCCGACCCTAGCAAGGCCTACGACCAAAGCGACGCCACCGGGTTCATCCGTTTGCAGGGACTGCGCCTCAAGGTCGGTACGCGCGCGCAAGGCGGTTCCATTCAACACACGGAGAATCGTTGCCCGCGTGGCCGAGGCCGGTCGGCGCGCCGCTGACCGTGAGTGCCCGCTCGCGCCTGCACTGAATTCCGCACTCAGCTTTTATGAAACTCGATCGCCGATCGTTCATCACCGCGGCTGGAATGGCCGCTGCATCCGCGCCTGCTATTGCGGCTGGCGCTAGACCGCCTGGGTCCGCTGCCCGGCCACGGACGAAGTTGGCCATTGCCTCGTATTCCTACTGGCATTTCAGGACGGAGCGGGTCCCGATCGAGACCGTGATAGACAAGGCGGCTGCGCTCGGCGTCGAAGGTGTAGATATTCTGCATCGGCAGATGGACATTCCGGAGAAGGAGCCGCTCACGGCCGACCATCGTTCCTACTTGCAGCGGCTCAAGCGGCACGCGTTCCGCGAAGGGATCGATTTGGTAGCCCTTTCGATCCATCAGAACTTCGTGCAACCGGACGCCGCGGAACGGCGAAAACATGTCGAGCACACTCACAAATGCATCGAGATCGCCTATGAGTTGGGCGTGCCATGCATTCGCCTGAACTCGGGTCGCTGGAACACAATCAAGGATTTCGATGAACTGATGCGACAGCGTGGAGTCGAGCCGGTGCTGGCCGGCTATGCGGAGAATGACGGGTTCAACTGGTGCATCGAGGCCACGCAGCAGTGCCTTGCCAAGGCCGAGCAATGCGGCGTGCTCCTAGCTCTCGAGAACCATTGGGGATTGACCCGCAGCCCGGAAGGACTGTTGCGGATCATCACGGCCATCAACTCGCCGTGGCTCGGCGCACTGATGGACACGGGTAATTTTCTCGAAGACCCTTACGACAAACTCGAGCAGATCGCGCCAAAGACCGTGTTCGTCCAGGCTAAGACATACGAAGGCGGAGGCGAATGGTACACCCTCGACCTGGATTACAGACGCATCGCGCGCATTCTGGCGAGGGCGGGCTACACGGGTTACGTCTCCCTCGAAATGGAAGGCAAGCAAGACCCGGAACTAGCCGTTCCGAGAAGCATCAGAATGCTGCGCCGCGCCTTCGGCTGATTGCGAAGC
>JAXDCU010000202.1:0-28512 GCA_034677645.1 Verrucomicrobiia bacterium | reverse complement strand
CTTCCAGCCGCCGGAGTGCAGCATGAGAGCCCGCGGGGCGTGGAACGAGATGCCGCGCCGCTCGGCCTCGATGACGAATCGGCGCCAGACTACGAAGGTGAACCCAAAAAGAAGAACTGGGTCGGACCCGTGCTTGGCAAAGAAATCCTCCACTGCTTTGAAGTCGGGCGCCAGCTCCTCGGCGTCCGTGCGCTTCATGGCGAAGTGCGTGGAGGATGCGAAGTTGCCAATGCCGCGGATCGCGGCGCCGCGCGCGGTGAGTTCGCCGCCCTTGCCGAAAGATTCAGGAGAGTCGAGGACGAGATATGGACGGCGGGCGGTGCCAAGGTGTTCCCTGAGCACCGAAGCCAGCGCTCGCGCTTGTCGGAACGCAGTGGTCTTGTCGATGAAGACTTTGCTCGGGACTTGCCCCGTGGTCGAGGAGGAGTGGAGCTCGCGGACAACTTCCTCGAGTGGCACGGCGCGGAGTTCAACGCGTTTGAACATCTCCACGGGCAACGGTGGAATATCGGCCAGGGAAGCCCATGCTTCTGGCGGTCGGCCCAGGCGGGTAAGGAATCGCTCGTAGGGCGGGCATTGGTTGGCCATGGTCTCGCACAGCGCTTGAAACAGCGGCATGAGCTTGGCTTCTTTCTCACTCTGAAAGAGACCATACTGGGGCCCCTTGAGCAGGGCCTCACATGCCGCGTTGAGCTCCGCGTTGTTCATCTTTCTTAAGCCGGAGTGCTGGCGCGCAGTCTTGACGAATGCACGGCAATTCCACGGCAGTCATTTTAACCGCGATGTCAGGCCACTGACCTGGCAAAACGCTCTATTCGCCGCGCCAATAGCCTTCGCGCAGCAGAGTCTTTAGCACCTTGCCATACGCATTGGTCGGCAGGCGCGTGACAAGCAGCACGCGACTCGGCACTTTGTGGTTTGGCAACCGCTGGCGACAGTGATCGATAATTCCCTGCTCACTCACGGAGCCGGCTGAGCGCGGCACAACGTAAACGGTCATAGCTTCGCCCAACAAGTCATCCGGCGTTCCGACAGCCGCGGCATGCACGACTTCCGGGTGATCGGCAAGCACATCCTCGATCTCCTGTGCACTAACGCGATTGCCCGCACACTTGATGAAGTCGCGAGTCCTGTCGACTACATAAATGAAGCCTTGCTCGTCCACTCGCGCCAGGTCACCCGTATGGAGCCGTCCGCCCCGGAAATACCGTGCCGTCTCCTCCGGGTCGTTCCAATAACCTTTCGTGACGCTCTCGCCCGTTGCGACGATCTCGCCCACCTCGTCTGATCCCGGCGCCACCAGCGTCCCGTCATCCTTGACCACTTCGAGCCGGGTCGATGGCAAACCGCGTCCAATCGAGCCGAGCTTGGTTTCGAGCATCTCGGGCGGCAGATACGACAAACGCGCGGTGGCCTCAGTTTGGCCGTACATTATGAACAGCTTGACCTTCGGGTGGGCCTGGCGCAATTCCCGGATAAGCGGCTCAGGCAGCTTGCCGCCGGCTTGCTGGAGCCAGCGCAGGGCTGGGAACCGACGTTGAGCGAACCGCGTTTTGCGCAGCAGGATTTGATACGTCGACGGCACACCGGCAAAGCCAGTGCAAGCTTTGGCCTCCATTTCGTCGAGCACTTTCTCCGGCAACATGAAGGAGGCAGACAGGACCGTGGAAGCCCCGGCGCGCAAATGCGTGTGGAGTAGCGACGCTCCGAAACAATAACTAAGCGGCAAGACCGCGAGCACGCGATCGTTGGGCGAGAGGCGCATGTAGCTGAGAATGTCGCGCGTGTTGGACGCGATGTTTCGGTGGGTTACCATGACGCCCTTTGGCCGACCGGTTGAGCCTGAGGTGAACCAGATCACGGCCAGGTCTTCCCCTGGATCGATCGCGACACTGTCTAGAAGCCCTGTGTCCGTGGGCCGCTGTGACGCGGCGGTGAGTCTCTGTCCGTCAGACGTCGTTGTGCTTGCCTCAGGCCAGAGCTCGACTTTCCTCCCGAGGTCCCATTTGAGCGCGAACGGCATGTATTTCCTTTGAACCAGAACCCGGTCGATCCCGGCCACCTCGATCATGGGGCGCAGGGAACTCTCGTCCATGCCGGGTGGGAAAGGGACTGAGCAGAGCCCCGCCCTGACGGTTGCGAGGTAGGAAATGACGAAGAACGGCGCGTTGTCGCTCAGGAGGCCAACTCGATCGCCCTTGCTTGCGCCAGCCAGCAGGAGCGCGCCGGCCAGCGCATCGACTTGCCGCCGCAACTGTCCGCAGGTGAGACGTTCGTCCCGATAAAGGAGGGCCACTGTGTCCTCAGCTCCCACGGCCAACAGCCACCGGGCGACATTAACCTCGTCCGCGGGCATGGCGGTCTCACACGCCTTTCCTGGATAGGATTTCCAATATTTTGCGAACAGTGGCCATCTCCATGATTTCGTCCACTTCGAGCCGCAGACCGAATTCCTTCTCCAGCAGAGCTATCATACTCATGTGGCCCAGAGAGTCCCACTTGGGCACGTCATCGGGAATCGTATTCTCCGTTATGCTCTCCACAGGGGCGGCAAAGGCTTCATTGAACACCTTGGCCACACGCTCCAGCGTTGTCATTCCACAAAGCCTCCCCTCAAAACGGACCTCCGTCCAGCTCAAGCACGCGCCCGTTGAAGAACTCGTTTTCGATGCAGAATCTGACGGCGTGAGCTACTTCGTCAGGCCGCCCCATGCGCTTCAAGGCTGTCCGCTCGATCATGTCCCGGCGATAGCTCTCCGGAATTCGGCCGGCCATGGGCGTGTCCACCAAGCCAGGCGCGATGGCCACCGAGCGGAGCCTGCAGGGCGCCAACTCCTGGGCCAGTGTCATCGCCAGTGAGATCAGCCCACCCTTGCTGGCGCTATAGGCCGCCTGGCCCGACCGCCCCACGCGCGAGACGGAACTGACGGTGACTATCAATCCCCTGCTCTCGTAGCCAGCATCCTTGGCTTGCTCTTTGGCGCGAAGCATGAGTTCCACTGCCGCTCGCGTGACAAGAAATGCCCCGCCCAGATTCGTCCGCAGTGTCTCATTCCATTTATCCCATGGGAACCGGTTTAGGCCTTGGAATGAAAGGCTGCAAAAAGCGCCGTCGATCAAAACACCTGCGTTGTTCACCACCAAGTTCAACCCCGGCGCCACCTCGGCGAATCGGTTCGTTGCCGTCTGGACCTGGTCTTCGACACCAACGTCCGCCAGCAACGCCACAACCCGCTCGGCGCCGTGGCGGTCGGCTAGTTGGCCGTGGACTTGTTCGAGGCGTGGGCCGTCGCGGTCCAACATGCCGACCATCCTGGCTCTTCCTGTCAGCAGCATTTCACAGATGGCTCTTCCGATGCCTCCCGCGGCTCCGGTTACTAAGGCCTGAACGTTTTCGAGTTGCATGGGTTTTATGAACTCATGCCGCCATCGATCGAGAAAGTGCCCCCACGCACGTTTAGGGCATCACCCGACAGCAGCCATTCCACCATTCCAGCAACTTCCCGCGGGGTCTGGGACTCGCCCAGAGGAATGCCTCGCTTGATCATGGCTAACACAAGACGGCCGGTTAACTTGGTCTCGACGAATCCTGGGCAGACCACGCTGGCTCTGATCTTGTTGGATGCGTATTCGGCCGCGATCGAGCGCATGTAATCAGCCAAACCGGCTTTGGCGGCACTGCAGACGGCAAGCTTGGGTGCGGCCTTGAGCGGCGCCGCTGACGCAATGCCCAGTCTTATGCCCGAGGCCCTCCCAGTCAGAACAATTCTCTTCATGAGCACCGTGCCCTCAACACCTATTTCGTGCCCGGCCTGGAACCTCGCGAACCACCGCCGGCACGCCCATCACCGTCACTCCCGCCGGCACGTCGGTCCAGACCGAGCTGCCCGCCGCGATGACCGATCCTTGGCCGATCTTCTTGTACTGCAGCACGCAACAACCGATGCCGTAGAGCACTCCGTCTCCGCCTTTAATTCCGCCACCCAATTGCGCTCCAGGACCGATGACTGAATGCCCACCAATCAGTGTGTCGTGGCCTACCACGGCGTTGAAATTGACAAGGACGTCCTGGCCCAAACAGCATCCCACCGCAAGTCGTGCTCCGGGGAAAACTACGCATCCTTCGCCCACGGACTCCCCGTAGGAAGTTGCCTGTGCTGAGCAAGCTGTGGCAAACCGGTAACCGAGCTTGTGAAACCGCGACCAGAGCGAGGTCCGGCTGGCAGGATCACCGGCGCAGCCCAAAGCTAGCCACTGACCAGGCGGGCATTTCGCCACGACCTCCTCGGTGCTCGAGCATACCGTGTCAAAACAAGAAGCGACCTTGTCTGGAGCATCGTCGTACACCGCGATGACGCACGACGCGCCGTCGGTATTGGCGATATCCTTTAGAATGGCGACGGCCTCTCGGGCGAGGTCTCCGCCGCCCAACAACAGATATCGCCTTTTTTCCATAACCATCAATGCAATGCGTCAGTCGATACTCAAGTGAAGGCCGCCGCCGGGCTCGCGCACCCTTGAAGATGAATGTCGACGATTGGCGTTTGAGCCTTCGCTTCGCGGGAGCATGCCCGAAACTGAGAGAGCCATTCAAGGGCGAAACAACCGGCCAAAGGAATCTGAGGCTTGCTCTTGGAGCTTGGATTTGGTGGAGTCAGAAAGCTTTGAGTTTGGCACCCAGTATGAGCGGCGGTGAACAGCAGTTGTTGAGCGGAAACGAGGCCATAGCCTTGGCCGCATTGCACTCAGGCGTTGTCCTTGGCGCCGGTTATCCCGGGACTCCATCGACGGAGATACTGGAGGCATTCGCGGAGTTGGGAGGCCGAGGGCAATGGTCGCCCAACGAGAAAGTCGCGCTTGAGGTAGTTTTGGGGGTGGCGTTTGGAGGGGGGCGCGGCATGGCCACGATGAAGCACGTGGGGTTGAACGTGGCGGCCGATCCGCTATTCACGGCGGCGTACACAGGCGTCAGCGGCGGACTGGTTGTGGTGTCGGCCGACGATCCTGGCATGGCGTCTAGCCAAAACGAACAGGACAATCGCCACTACGCGGTCGCCGCCGGCGTGCCCATGCTGGAGCCGGCCTCGTCACAGGAGGCATACGATCTCACCACAGCCGCATTCGAGATTTCCGAGCGTTGGCGGCTCCCAGTTCTCTTGCGGCTCACGACACGTGTAAGCCACAGCAAGACTGTTGTAACTCCGCGGGGGTCGATCCGTCCGCCACGGGCCCCGACGTTCGAGAGAGACATTCGGGGGCGTGTGATGATCCCAGCCTATGCGCGGCCAGCGCACCGGCGTTTGCGGAAGAAGCTTGAAGAGATACAAGAGTGGAACGAGACATGCCAATTGAACCACATCGTTCGGGGCAACGGGGCGCTGGGCATAATCACATCGGGAATCTCGTTCATGCACGCCCGCGAAGCCGCGCCTGAGGCGAGCATCCTGAAGCTAGGGTTGACCTACCCGCTGCCAGTGCGAAGGATGTCCGAATTCGCTCGGGGCGTCAGCCGATTGGTTGTGATTGAAGAAGGCGATCCATACCTGTTCGAGGCGTGCCGAGCGGCGGGTCTGAACGTCGAAGGCAAACCCGAGATGTACAGATTTGGGGAGCTGAGCGTGCCCAGGGTCCGCCGGATTCTGAACCACGACACCAGTCCCGAGCCGACGCCGCCGCCTGGCAGACCGCCGCAATTGTGCGACGGCTGTCAGTACAGGCAGGTCTTTGAAGTGCTGAAGAAGAAGGATTGCGTTGTAGCGGGTGATATTGGGTGTTACACGCTCGGCGTGTTGCCGCCATTCGAGGCAATGGACTCCTGCGTCTGCATGGGGGCGAGCGTGGGCGTCGGGTTGGGTCTGCGTCACGCACTGCCGCCGGACCAGGCACGGCGTGTGGTCAGCGTTATCGGCGACAGCACGTTTGTGCACAGCGGCATCACCGGCTTGGTCGAGATGGTCTATAATCCGCCTCGGCAAGGACATGTCCTGATCATTCTCGACAACCTTACCACCGCGATGACCGGGCACCAAGAGCATCCAGGCACCGGGCGCACGCTCAAGCACCAGCCCACTGGTAGAGTTGCTCTGGAGGAGTTGGCCAGGTCTCTCGGTGTCCCCCGTGTTCATGTAGTGGAACCGCGCGCTGGGTCTGACGAGTTTGAGCTGGTGCTCAACCAGTGCCTGGCGAGCGAGCAACTGTGCGTAATCATCGCGCGGCGCCCTTGCCTGATGATTGTGAAGCGCCTAAAGGAACTCGAACGCAGCGAGTGCGACAAGAAAGAGAATCAGCCGCATGCGGCCACAAGTCACTAATGTTGTTGTCGCGGGCATCGGCGGCCAGGGTGTTTTGAAGGCGACGGATGTCCTGGCCGCCGTGGCGCTGCGCGTAGGGTACGACGTCAAGAAGAGCGAGATCAAAGGCATGAGCCAACGCGGCGGCTCAGTGACCGGCGACGTGCGATTCGGCGACGAGGTATTAAGCCCGATGGTGCCCGTTGGCGAGGCTGATTATCTGGTCGTGCTCGATCCGACTCAAGTTGAGCCACATCGCCACATCTTACGTCCGGGCGGCGTCCTGTTGACGCCCGACGCGATCGATCAGGACAAATTGACTAACCGGAAGAGCCTGAATGTCGCCATGCTGGGGGCATTGAGTGCGCACTTGCCGTTGCCGGAAAGCGACTGGCTAGGTGTTCTCAAAGAGCAATTCCCGGTCGGTTTTTTCGAGGCAAACCGCCAGGCTCTGTCTGTTGGGCGCCAGAGCCAGCCCCCCGTTTAGAGAGCGGGTGTAAACGGAACCAACGTCACCACTCCAATCGACAATGAAGAACACACCCTCCCCTCCTCCCGTGCACCCTGTAAGCGCGATGGACTTCTTGCCCGTGCCGCAATTGCGCGAGGTGCAATTCGCGCGTCTCATGGCCATGGTGCAACGGGCGTATGATCGAGTGCCTCTGTTCCGCAGCAGGCTGGAGGAGCGCAAACTCACGCCAGCCGACATCAAGTCGCTTGACGATTTGGCCAAACTGCCGTTCACGGTCAAAGCCGATCTGCGCGACACATATCCATTTGGCCTGTTTGCGAGTCCTCTGTCGGAAGTGGCCAGGTTTCATGCCTCGAGCGGCACCACTGGCAAACCGATTGTTGTGGCGTACACAAAGGAAGACCTGGACGACTGGACCCGTGCCATGGTGCGGAGCCTTGCCGCCTGCGGCGTCCGGACCGGTGACATTGTCCAGAACGCCTATGGCTACGGTCTGTTCACAGGCGGTTTGGGCGCGCATTACGGAGCCGAGGCGCTGGGGGCGAGCGTGATTCCCATCTCGGGCGGGAACACGGATCGCCAGCTCATGGTGATGAAGGATTTTGGCGTCACGGTGCTCTGCTGCACGCCAAGTTACTTCCTTCACATCATCGATAGGGCGGGCGAGCTTGGGATTGAGCTCAAGAAACTCCCGCTGCGAGTTGGAGTGTTTGGGGCTGAGCCGTGGACGGAGGGCATGCGCGAGCGCATCGAGGCCCAAAGCGCCATCAAGGCCTATGACATCTACGGTCTCTCGGAGATAGTCGGGCCTGGCGTTGCGATGGAATGCGAACATCAAGCCGGGCCGCACATATTCGAGGACATGTTCCTGCCTGAAGTGATCGATCCTCAGACTCAGGAACCGCTGCCCGACGGGACCGAGGGCGAGCTTGTGCTTACGACTCTGTGCAAACGGGCCATGCCGATGATCCGTTATCGAACACGCGACATTACCGCCCTGGCCGCGGACCGCTGCGCGTGCGGGCGAACCATCCGCCGCATCACGCGGATTGGCCGTCGCAGCGACGACATGTTGATCATACGCGGCGTGAACCTGTATCCGTCTCAGATCGAGGCGGCGCTCCTCCGCGTCGAGGGCACGTTGCCGCACTACCAAATCATCGTGGACCGGGAGCGGAATCTGGACGTGATCCAGATTCAGGTCGAGGTGACGGCTGAGGTGTTCAGTGACACCGTGGGCGCTATGGAACAGCTCAAGCGGAAACTGAGCCAGTCGATCGAGAGCCTCACCGGCTTGCGGGGCGATGTGCGCCTGGTGGCTCCTCGGACGATTCAACGCAGCGAAGGAAAGGCCAAGCGCGTGATCGACAAGCGCAAACTCTGAGTCGCAATTCAAGTCCAACGTCGTGCCATGAAACTAAAACAACTCTCCGTCTTCCTCGAAAACCGCCCTGGCGCGTTAAGCGCGCCCTGCCGGATTCTGGCTGAATCAGGCGTCAATATTCAAACGTTCGCTTTGGCGGACACGCGCGAGTTCGGCATTTTGCGTTTGATGGTGCGCGAGTGGGAGAAGGCCAAGGAAGTTCTCGGGAAGAACGGCTATGTGGTGAAGGTGACCGAGGTGTTGGCGCTTGCCGTGCCAGACAGGCCAGGCGGGCTGGCTGAGATTCTCGAGACAATCGAACAGGCGCAGGTGAACGTCGAGTACGTCTACGCCTTCACCATCAAGCACCAGGGTCAGGGTCTGCTCGTGTTCCGATTCAACGATCCGGATGCGGCGATCAAGGCCCTTCAGGCGCGCAATGTCAACGTGCTGGGCCAGGATGAGCTGCACAAGCGATTGACGCAGTGATCGGTGGAAGCTCACTGGCAAACACTGCGCAACACCGCCGAGGCCGAGGTCCGCATTACTTTGGGGCGTCTACCCGCCCGCCTCCGCGTGGAAGCGGGCAATGTCCCCGTGACGTGCGAGCCGCGGCCAAGTGACGTTTTGATTGCCGACGGGCACGACCCGGACCTCCTTGGTCTCTTCGTTGGCAAAGCATTTGGCGAGGAGGCAAGCGGCGATGTCGATTTGCCGCCCCAGATTCTTCTGTTCCTCGAGAACCTCTGGGACTTCGCTGAAGCAGACGAGGGTGTTTACCGGCAGGAGGTCCGCACTACGTACCTTCACGAACTGGGGCATTACCTCGGGCTGGATGAAATCGAGCTAGAGGCGCGCGGCTTGGAGTGAGGTCAAAAGGGGCGTCCTGAGGGTTTTGTGGATCGCGTGGTCTTGGCTGGCGGTGCGTTTGTGGGTTTCTCCTTGAACGCGCCTCGAAATAGCCAGTGGCGTTTGAGCCCCTGGATGAGATCATCGGTGTTCATGAGCAGGCCATGAAGGGTTGTGACGAAATTTGTGTTGGCCTGTACCTGGACGTTCAGGTTGCTGATGATCGTGGACAGATTGTTCAGGGGGCGGTCCAGCTCGGCGATCAGGGCGCCCAGGTTCGTGTTTGCGGCGACGAGCATGGCGCTGGCGTTGGTGAGCGTGGCGCTGGCGTTAGTAAGTGTCTCGTTCGCGTTTGTCAGCGTGATAAGGGTCTGTGCGTACAGGTCGGGTGGCAACAGCCAGCGGCCTAGGGCGCCGTCGCCATTCGTGAGAACCGAGCTGATAGCCGTTAGGTTGGTGAGAAGCGGGCGCGACTGGACGACTAACTCGTCGGCATGAGCCGTCAGGCCCGCGGTGTTGGTGAGGATTTCGGCGATCTGGTTGGTGAGGCTGAAAAGGGAAGGCAGGCCTTTCTCGGCTTGCTGTAGAAGGTTGTCAAGACGGTCCGTCAAGGCGGGCGATTCATCGGGCGGAAGCCAGTACGGTTTGCCATTCGCGTCGTAGGGCACGTACTTGTTCTCGATGAAATTCCAAACCGCGGTGATGCGCTTGGTTGGCGAACCGCGGTCCACGACCTTGATTCGCTCGACCTTGTTGCTTACGAGCAATTCGAGGGCGGTGGTGTCGATCGCTTGGAGCGGGACGGCCAGGCGATTGGTGAGGCCCGGTATATCGATCGCGTCGAGGAACACCTTGAAGCTGAGATCGGCGTTCGTCAGCGCACTAGGATTGTACTCGCGGATTTCCCATGCCAGATGGGTTGGGACGCCATTCGTCCCTTTTGTCACCTCCACAATACGGTTGCCCATGAAATCGCTTGGCGTGACACGCGCTCGCGAGCCTTCAGTCCACAAATAGCCGAAGTAGGGGTGGCGGATTCGGAATTCGACGTACACGTTGAATATGTCATCCGGCGGCTGGGTGTCGATACGCGTGATCTCGCCGACATCGAAGCCCATGAGTTTGACGGGATCGCCCACTTTCAAGCCGGACGCGCTGTACGGGAGCGTTGTGCAATAGGTGACCTTGGTGTCGAACCAGCCCTTTCGCTTGGCGGTGTGATAGACGTAATAGGAGAAACCCGTCGCCAGGAGGAGCGTAGCCACCAGCACGAAAAAGCCCACCGCCCGTTCGACACGGCCAAGACGCGTCCGAAGTTGTGGTGTCAGGTCCTGCAACGTCGTGGATTCTACTTGTCGTCAGTCGCCCCGGCGAGCATTTCCCGCAACAATGGGTCCGACTCGGCAGCCAGCGCTCCCGGCTCGCCCAAAAGTGCCCACCGCTTATCCTTGACCCATGCAAACTGTTGGCCTGTCCCTGTCCACTGGCGCAAGTCATCGCTTGTCGCGATGATCGTCACAGGCCTGCCGCCAAGCGGAGGATGGCCGCGCGCCAGACCAGCCAGAAACCTAAGCCACCATCTCCTCTGGCGACTGTCGAGACCGCTCAAAGGATTGTCCAGAAAGAGCACCTCAGGCTCCAGAGCCAGTGCCCGCGCAAGCGCCGCCCGCTGACGATTGCCACGACTGAGCCGGATCGGCGCCCAATCGGCATATGCGAGTAGCTCAGTCTCAACCAACAACCGCTCAACTCGCGGGGTCACGTCGTCAAAGCTGCATTCTTCGTGATAGCAGATCGGCAGACCAATATTCTGCGCGACTGTCAGACGAGGGAATAGCCTTCCGCCGTCAGGGAACACCAGCCCGATCCGCCGTCGCACGACAGTTACTTCGTGAGAGCTTAACTCGGTCGACGGCCTGCCGAACAGCAGGTGATTGCCGCGGACTGGAGGAATGAGCCCGGCAGCAGTCTCGATCAATTGGCTTTTCCCGGTCCCGGCTGCGCCAGCCACAACCCAGAAATGCCCCACGCGTATCTCCCAGTTCACGTCTTCTACGACCGTCTGGTCAGGATCGTCGCGAGACGCGACGGACACCCCTGTCAGCTCGATGAGCGTGGCATGCGGCCGGGCGGCAGCCGATGCGGGTGCATTCCGTGGGTTCAAGGAGGTCACATCAAGAGATACACAACGAGGAAGAGCGCATCGATGAAAACGCAGACAAGCAGGCTGACCACCAAGGCCCGGGTCGTAAGAACGGAGACTTCGGTCAACTGGAGCGGACGTGCCAGACCGTGAAAACACGTCACCAATGAAATCACCAATCCGAACGCAAGACTCTTTAAAGCCAGCAACACAAAGTCTTCCCAGGTCAAAGCCAGCACGATCTGACGGAAATACTCGCCAGGAGTCAGTGGCACGTCCTGCAGAAATGCAAAAACATAGCCGCTCAAAAGCGTCCCCATGATAAAATACGCCGTCAGACACAAACCGGCGACCGCCATCCCAGCAACCCGCGGCACCACCAGATAATGTATCGGGTCGATGCCGAGTGCCTCAAGAGCCTCGACCTCGCCGAATGCCCGCGCTGTGCCCAGCTCAATCACGGTCGCTGTCCCAACTCTAAGCAACAGCACCACGGCGGTAACCAATGGTCCCAGCTCCCGCACAACCACAGTCACCATCACCGTGCCAATCAGGCTTTGAGCGCCAACCTGGCTCAGAAGCGCGACTGTCTGGCCAACGATGGCGAATCCAAGAGCCGCGGCTAGGAAACCTACGATGGGAAGCTGGCGTATCCCCGAAAGCGCAATGTAGTGGGCCGTCAGGCCGTGGACCACCGTTTTGGCCTCGCCAAATCGCGTGGCCATCACACCCAAACTGATCAAAGCAAAAGCGCTTACTCGTCGCCCCGTGTCGAACCACCGCAGCAGCCACCGGCCAACAAAATCGGTGTAGGAGCGAGGCAGAGGCGAATCCAGCACCGCGTCGAGATTCACCATTTTCCGTACGCCTTCTAACATACGTGTTTCTCAGCCAGGACGGTATTCACTAGAACGCGGTCAACAACAGACTGCCATCCAGCGTGGCGTGTAGCCCTCACATGTCGCGATCTGAGCGCAATCTCGCTCTTATGACAAGTCTCTTCGCCGCCTCCACTATCGCGCAATATGGGACCGTGCAGAATACCGGACGCCCGAATCGCTGCGGGGCAGCCTGCTTGGCTAGCAGAGATTTGCTACCTTTTTTTAAAACGTTTTGCTAAGGTGAGGGACGGTGTTTTGCAACTGAGGATATCGCCGAATGACAGACTGGTCGACTCATCAGGGAAAGGCGCCCTACGCGATGCTCCAGCATATCAAGAAAGGGCTGCAGGCGTTCTGCCTCGGCGCAATGATCGCTGGCTTCGTCACCCTTGGCGCTCTTGGATACCAGGGATGGAAACTCTTCCACAACCCTTATTCCAAGGAGTGGCGCCGCGCCCAAGCCCCCTCGATCGAAGCCGCGACCTGGGCGGCGGACGTCTACCGGCAAGAAAAGAGAGAACATCTGTTCAACACGGGCCTGATTGAGATTGGGCTTGTGGTGCTCTGCGCCGGTTCTTGGTTTGCATATCGGCGACTAGACAAGCATCTGCATAAACTGTATCTGGACAAACAACGCGAATCGCAAAAGTCCTGAGCCGGGGATTCGCTTGCACGCGCCGCCAACGGATGAGTTTTAACTTGCGAGCATTCTTTAGGAAGTCCATGGTCCGCCAAGCGCTAGTTTGCAGGCTGCATGAGAGCTAGTCCGGGCTCGGTTTGGAACTACTTCATGGACGACTAGAGGGAACATGGCGGGGCGGGTTCCATACAGGTTGTTCAACGTCGAGGCTTTGGAGCCGCGCCTTCTGCTTTCGGCAGCGCCTGCTGGCGCCGAGGCCACACCTGCCGCTCTGGGTATCGCTCCAGCCGAATGCTCCTTCTGCAGCGACCTCCAAGACTCTCCGCTCGAAGAGGCCAGTGCGACCGCGGCGCAGACTCCAGACCTGTTCGAGGGATTAGCCGTCGAAGAACTGGGTGTCACTGAAAGTCGGGAGGCCGACAGCGGCGATGTAGTCGATGAAGGTTCCGGACTCGACTGTCATGCCGGCTTGGACCCAGCGGCCAGCGCGGGAAAATCCGCGGTGGCTTTAGCCTCAGTGCAGGGCGAGCCTCCCGCAGTCGATTTGGTTGGCGCCCTTCAACTAGTCCCCCCATTTGGAGCTGGTGTTTACTCTTGGCCGGGTTTGCGCACCCTCGGCGACAGCAGCATGGGGTTGGTGGACGGACAATTGGACCAGACCGGAGACAGTCGGCTCTTCAGAATCGCCCTCGACGGCAGCCAAGTGTTGAGCGTCAGGCTCGGTTCGCTCGGAACCGGAATTGAGGCGCGGTTGGATATCTTAAGCCCCACCAGTCAATTGCTGGCGACGGCTTTGACCCTGGGGCCGACGCCTTGCGAAGTCCAAGCGGAGGCATCCGAGGCCGGCACGTATTCGATCTTGGTAACTAGCGTTCAGGGCCAGTCTGACTTCAGTCTGACGCCGTTGCTGGGAGGTCAATTCGAATCGGAGCGAGGCGCGGCCAAGACCAACGACACCATCGCCGCGGCAGAATGGCTCGGACCAGTCAACACGCGCGGGCCTCCCGCTGTGGTCGGCAACGTGTATGCGGACTCACCCGATTGGTACAGTTTGGACCTGAATGCGGGCGACACCCTCACGCTGACAGCAGCGGTTTTGCGGTTTGCCGCCACGCGCCAGGTGGACCTGCAAGTGGCGGACACATCAGGCATCGTGCTGGCGCGAGGCATCGCGGGCGGGAGTCTTGGGTTGGACGAGTACTTGTGCACTTTGCAGGCGCCTGCCAGCGGCCGCTACTACATCAGAGTTTCGGGGGACACGTACGCCACTTACACCCTTGCCGCCGCAGTGGGCCGGCAGGTTGATTTTGGACTTCCTTCCGCAGGCGAGGAGAGCCCGCAACGCCTCCAGAACGGCCAGCCGGTGATGGGTTTTCTGGACGATCCCGAATACAGCCTCGAACCGGATGACTACGCCCACGGCTCCTTTCTGACTGATGCGGTCAATGGACTCCATTTGTCGGTCCTCGGGCTCGGTTCGACCGATCCGGTGACTGCGGTGATTAGCCCGCGCAAATCCACAGGCACCAACGCTTTTGGGCACGGCACCGGGTCTGACAACTACAAGTGGTCCAGCAATCGATCGTTGCTCCGGGCGGATTTCGCGCAGCCGGTCGCCAGTGTCTCGGTCGACGCGATCGCGGTGAATGCCTACAGCTACGAATGGGCGTTCCTACAGGCTTACAACGCCGCGGGCCAGCAGATCGCCGTTGTCCAGACGCCCGGTGGCGCGTCGATGAACATCGTCTATAACCTGGCGGTTCATCGGCTCGTGCCCGATATTGCCTACATCGTCGTGGGCGGTCTGGGTGGATACGACACGGCGTTGGACAACCTGGTGGTGGGGATGGACCACGCGGACGCGTACCAGGTGCAATTCGAGCCTGGCGCGGCCGTGGAAATCCAGACGGCCACGCCCGGCGACGGCTCTGGTGAACCGTTCAACACCCTGGACCCCCGCCTGGCCGTCTATGATGAGGGGGGCACATTGGTTGTCTCCGACGACACCGGCATGCCGGATATCAAGAACGCGCGCGTGCAATTCACTGCGGGGAGCGGGCTCTACACCGTTCGGGTGGAAGGCCGGGGCCGGGGCGAATACACACTGCAGTTTGCACAGGGCGTGCCGCTCAACCCAGGTCCGACCATCGTCGCTTCCGATCCGGTACCTGATGCTTTCATCGCGCATGTGCCGGCCCGCATCGTGTTCACGTGCTCGGAAGGTATCCGAGCCGACTTGCTCAACCCCGCGTCCCTCACGGTGGATGCGTTTGGCGCGGCGACCGCCGTCGAGCTCTTGGACGGCCAGACCGTCGCGTTCACGATCAATGTGCCCGATGTCGAAGGGTCCTACACCTACCACCTGGCCGCCGGCGCGCTGGTGGACCTGCAAGGGCTGACCAGCACCGCATTGGACGGCGCGTTTGCCGTGGACCGGACCGGGCCGCGCGTTGTGGAGCAAGTGCCCTCGCCCGCCATCAACAAACCACTCACAAGCCTCGTTTTGACCTTTAGCGAGCCGCTTCTGGCCTCGTCGGTGTCCACGGCCGATGTGGTCAGTTTCACCGGTCCGGGCGGCACGGACATCAAGTACCGAATCTCGCGTCTAGACGTCGAAGGCTCGGCCGTGACCGTCCGATTTGGCTCTCAGCTCACGGCCGATGGCGAGTACCGGCTCGTGCTGGGTCCGAACATCCAGGACCTGGTTGGCAACGGGATGGATCAGGACCAGAACGGGATCAATGGCGAGACCACCGACCGGTATACGGCCCTGTTCGATCTGCAACTCCCGGACCTGACCGTCGACTCGGTGACTTTCTCTCCAGTGGCGGCCGAGTTTGGGCGTCCACTGGACATTACATGGATCACGCGCAACACGGGGCGGGGCGCCGCTGACGGGCCATGGAATGTCTGGGTCCGGCTTTCCAAGGACGCGGTTCCAAGCCCTGATGATTGGGCGTTGGCCAGTTTGTTGGCCGACGCGCCGAACCCTCTTGCCGCTGGCGCCACCCACAACCAAACCATCCACGTAGCTCTGCCGCTGCAGTCGCAGTTCACCGACGGCACCTATTACGTGTTCGTTGAGGTGGACAAGGACAAGCAGGTCTATGAGTTGGTTGAGACAAACAACACCGGCAGCGGCACCATCAACATCACTGTGCCGCTTCTGCCCGACCTCCAGATCAGCGGCTCGGTTGCTCCAACAACGATCAACCCGGGGGGTGAAGTGCGGGTGGAATGGACCGTGACGAACAATGGCCAGGCGCCGGGCGACATTCCATGGCGCGACGTGCTGTACCTTTCTCGGAACCAGACCTTCGAGGAAGCCAACGATGTCTGGCTATTGACCTACGATGCCACACCGCACCAGCCGTTGCTGGTATCTGGCAGCTACACCGCCTCCCAGACTGTGGTGATTCCCGATACCACCACAGTAGCCACCTACTATGTGCTGGTGCTGGCCGACCGGTATGGCGACCAACTCGAGAGCCTCGAGACGAACAATCTGGCGGCCCTGCGCTTGGATGTCAAAGCCCCGGACCTCACCGTTGCCGCGTTGACCGGGCCGGCCAACGCCCTGCATGGAGCGTCCATTGACGTAAGCTGGACAGTGCGGAACGGAGGCACGTTCGCTGCCACGAAGGCCTGGAGCGACGGGTTCTATCTGTCCACCAATACCACGTGGTCGGCCGATGACATTCTGGTCACGACCGTTCCGACGACGGCGCCTCTGCCGCTGGCCACGAGTGCCACCCATCAGCAAACGGCCAGGATCACCTTGCCCCTGCAACCGGAGTTGGTCACTGGTCGCTACTATCTGCTGGCCAAGGCCGATGCCCTCGGTGCCCTCCCTGAAACCAACGAGAACAACAATGTAAGGTCCTTCTCGATCAATCTGACCGTGCCGCCACTGCCCGACCTGGCGGTGACCGACATTACGGCGCCCATCACGGCCAACTCCGGACAAGAGATTCCGATTAGTTGGACCATCACGAACCAAGGCACCGCAACGGCCAAGGCGCCGTACTGGGTGGACCTTGTCTATCTGGCTGACAACAGCGCGGGCAACGATCCGGTCTGGTACGGCGAGTTCAGCTTTGACGGCGAAATCGGGCCTGGCGAATCGGTGGTGCGAACCAAGTCGATCCGGCTGCCGTATGATCTCAGCGGTTCGTGGTGGGTGGTGGTGTCGGTGGATGCTTCAAACAAGGTCTATGAGCACGGGATTGAAGCCAACAACCGACAGGTGGATAACGCTCCGATCAATGTCCAGCTCAGTCCGTTTCCCAACCTTCAGGTCCTGAGCGTGCAAGCCCTGTCGAGCGTATTCACCCAGCAAGAGGTCCGCTTCGAGTGGGTGGTCACCAACAGTGGCACGGCGCCGACGACCGTTCCGGTGTGGCAGGATGAAGTCTGGGTGTCGCTCGATCGCATCCTGAATCCGCTGGAGGATTGCCTGATCGGTCGGGCACAGAATCTAACTGCACTCGCTCCGGGCGAGAGTTACACCAATTCCCTGACGGCGAAGCTGGGGTACGAACCCTACGGGGACTGCTACGTCATTGTGGTGGCCGACCGCTTTACTAGACTGGATTACGACTGGGATGGGAACGTGGTCGGCTTTCTCGCCGAAGACCGGATGCTGGAGCCGGGCCACGAAGAGGACAATACCGGCGTCAGCGACGTCTTCCCGCTGGCCTTGACACCGCCGCCGGATTTGCAGGTCGTATGGGTGGAAGCCCCTTACGATGCGTATGCGGGCCAGACGGTCACGGTGAAGTTCCGGGTCGAGAACCGCGGCCTAGGGCCGACCGCGGGGCCGGGGTCGGCTTGGAAAGACCGGGTTTATTTCTCGCGGGACGAGAACCCGGCGGACGAAGGCGACGTTGCGCTCGCGGGCATGTACTATCTGGATGCTCTGCAACCTGGCGAAGGCTACACGGTGACCAAGTCAGTCCAGATTCCTGCCGACGCGTCGGGCGACTACTACCTCATCGCCCTTACCAACTGGAATCCAAAGTTGCACTTGTACGAAGACGGGTTCAACGGCAACAACACTGCTCATGCCGGTCACGTCACCACCATCCGCGTCCCCACGCCACCCGATCTCGAAGCCCTGGGCGTTGACATGCCAACCGAGGGTATGGCCAGCCGGGACCTGCTCATCAACTGGGTCGTAAAGAACGCCGGTCCCGGCAACACGCCCTCAGACCGCGGGTGGATCGACGCGTTCTTCCTCTCGACCGATCCGGTGTGGGACCAGCACGACATCCGGATGGCTACATTTGGATACCAACGTCCGGTGATGGAACCGGGCGCCCTCTCGCCGGCCACCGCCGCGCTGCGCATCCCCGACGGCGTTGAAGGCACGTTCTACCTGATCCTGCGCACCGATTACGGCGATAGCATCAAAGAAGCCAACGAAAACAACAACACCGTCGCCAGTTCGCACACCATCGATATCGTCTCCCGCCCGGCAGACCTCGTGGCGGCCTGGAAGACGGTGCCACTCACGGGGCCGGCTGCTGGCGCCATCTGGGTCGAGTGGACCGTGACCAACCAGGGCACGGGCGATACCGTCGTGGACAGTTGGTGGGATGCCATCTTCCTGAATCCCGGCGAGCAGCGTCTGGCCGCGATCGACCACAGGGGCATCCTCGGCCCAGGCAAGTCCTACACGGCACGGACGCTGGTCGAATTACCGGCCGATGCTCCGGGTGTCGCCGGGTTGTTTGTGAAGGCTGATTGGCCACCCAACGACCTTGGCAATGGCGCCGTGTTTGAAGGCGCCAACGAAGGCAACAACGACTCCGCCCAGGCCGCCATCAACATCACCACCGCCCCCGCCGACCTGTTTGTCACTTCATTGGTCGCCCCCACCGCCGGCCTGTCGGGCCAGACCATCGCGATGGAATGGACGGTGACCAATCTGGGCACCGGGTTCACCCTGGCCGAGTACTGGTATGACAAGGCGGTCCTGTCGCTGGACCAGGTGTGGGACGACACGGACATTGTCCTGCCGCATCTGGTACCGAACCAGGGCACTCCGTACCCGGCGTACAGGCGCGGTGAACCGCTCGGCCCGAACCAATCGTACACGTTCAAGGGCCGCCCGTTCCTGCTGCCCCTGGACCTGTCGGGCTCTTACTACATCATTGTCAGAACGGACAATCAGAACCTGGTTCCGGAGGCCGAGGAAACGAACAACGACCGGGTTTCAACCGACCCCATCGTGGTCACGTTTGCCGGTGTGCCTGACCTGCTGGTGGACGTTGTCACCGTGCCGACCGCGGCGTACGCCGGTGCCGGCATAGAGGTCTCATGGACCGTCCGAAACACAGGAGTTTCAACCACCGAGAGCTGGGATGACTACGTGTTCCTCTCCCCGGACACGGTCTTCGAGCCGGGCGCGGATTTCTTCGCCGGTCGGGTCAAGCACGAAGGCGGTCTTGAACACGACGCCACATACGAGGCGTCGCTGACGGCTGTTGTTCCACCGGGCATGACCGGCTCGTTCTATGCGTTCGTGTTCACGGACCGGACCGACCGGATCGAGGAGTTGCAGGGTGACACCAACAATGTCAATGCGTCAGTCCAACCCACCCAGATCAGTCTCCCGCCGCCAGTTGATCTGACTGTCGGGTCGATCATCTTGCCCGCGAATGGCGTTCCTGGTCAGCTTTTTTCCTTCACGTATCAGCTCAACAACCTGAGTGGGTTCGCCACGTCAGGACCGTGGACCGACGCGATCTACCTTTCGGCGGATGCCACCTGGGACCTGGACGATCCGGTCATCGCGTTGGTGGACCGGGATTCGCTCGGCGGGATGGCGCAGCGGACGTATGCTGTCACAGCAACGCTGCCCGGCGTCAATCCGGGCCAGTACCATGTGCTGGTCCGCACCGATTCCAGAAACACCGTACGCGAGACTGACGAACGCAATAACCTGACCGCTTCACTTGGCCAGATCACTCTCGATGTCTCCACAATTGTGCTTGGGCAAGCCGTGGCCGGGACACTGGCGCAGGGTCAACTGGTCTATTACCGGGTCGAAGTGCCGGAAGCGGATGGGTTCCTGGTGAGTTTGGACAGCGCATCTGACGACGCCTTCAACGAGCTGTACGTGAGTTACGGCGCCATGCCCACGCGCTCCCAACACGATTTCCACTACACGGCTCAGTTCGCAGCCGATCAGCAGGTTCTGATACCCACCCCGGAGAAAGGCACCTATTACATTCTCGCCTATGGCAATCAGGCTCCTGACACTGCGCCGTCCTACACGCTCCTGGCGCGGCTGATTGGATTCGAAGTGTTGGACACCAATTTCGGCGTGGGCGGAACCGCCGGAGACAGGACCATCGAGATTCATGGCGCGCAGTTTGATCGGACGGTGGTTGCCGCGTTGGCCCGAGCGGACGGGTTCTCGCTCCAGGCTCGGTCGCATTGGTATGTGGATTCGACGCGGATGTTCGCCACGTTTGATCTGACGCAGGCGGCGCCGGGGACCTATGACGTGGTGCTGACCAAGGCTGGTGGCGACCAAGTCACTGTGCCGGACAGCTTCACGGTCGTGGCAGGAGGCGGCGCCCAGGTCCGAGTCGAGCTGGGCACCCCGCCGGCGGTCACCTGGGGCGTCGAGTACAGCCTGTCGGTGACCTGGTACAATGACGGCCTCAACGATGGCCTGGCACCGCTCATCGCCGTCCACTCCACCGATTGCACGTTCAGCACCACCCCGGGCGGTAACCATGATCGCACCGGGCTAACGTTCCTGGGCATCGCGATGGACGGCGGACCGGCGGGGGTGCTGCGTCCGGGCGCGATGGAATCGCTGCGGTTGTTCGCGTATGCCATCTATGCGGTGGGGGCCGAGGAGGCGGACTGGTACGCTGCACGGGTGCCAGTGCCAGACAACGGCGAGCCGTTCAACTGGGACTACATCCGCTCGCTGCTGCGCGACGAGATCGCGCCGGCCACGATGTACGAGGCGCAGTTCCAGACCATCTTCGTCCAGTTCGCCCAACAGACCGGCACGACCAATCACGATTTCCTGGCCATGCTGGCCCGGAATGCCACGCTCCTGCCCTGGTCGGTCACGGCCCCGGTCACTCTTGAACAGGCCATCGCACTGGAGTTTCGGCGCGCGTGGGCAGCCTCTGGGAATTCGATTTCCGGCCGTGGTATGGCGCCGGATATGGCCCTGGACATCTCCGATCGCGCGGTGAGCGCCCGGCTGAGCGCCAGTGGCGAGTGGTTTGTGACGTCATCGCTGTCAGACGGTTCGTTCATTTTCGAGACGGTGCCAGCGGGGTCCTACGAGATTGATTTTGACGGAGCATGGGTCAGGCAAGGAGGCTCGGTTACTGTCGCTGCAGGTGAACCTCTAACCAGCGCGGTGCTCGAGTTGGACGTCGGCGGCAGCGTTGATGGAATGGTCCGCGCTGAGGAGACTGGTCAGATAATCTCAGGTGCGTTGGTTTCCCTTCGCTCGGCAGACTACTCACAGGCTCTCATGACTGACGCCCATGGGAGCTTCCGATTCACGGCACTGCCCACGGGGACTTATGAGATGGAGGTCGCAGCAGAGGGAAGGGCGCCGTCAGGCGTGGCGAACCTCTTCATCGATCACACAGCGGTCAGTCTTAACATTGTATTGCTGAAAGCCGGCTCGATCATGGGCCAAGTGCGCCTCGAACCCGCGGTTGAACTCAGTCAGCCCCTCACTGTGGTGGCCGAGCGGATCACGTCGGGCGCAAGTGCGGACTTGTACAGTGCAGGTGTCGCGGGTCTTTCCTACTCATTTGGCGACCTGCCCGAAGGGAGCTACGAGCTGACGTTTGTTCATCCACAGTTGTTGACACATCGGACGGGCCCGGTCGCTGTCGCGTCGAACGAGACCGTCGAGACGTCCGATATTGTCCTGACCAAGGCGGCCAGCATCGCAGGCACTGTTGTTTCTCGTGTCCCGACCGTGCCTGCCACAGGCCAGGATATCGGCGTATTCCAGGGCAACGCGCTTGTGCGGGTTGTGACTGTCGCGGATTCGAACTTCCAAATCGACAGCCTGGCTGCTGGCCAGTATCGGCTGGCGATCCTGGGTCTGGACGAGGGTTTGAGCATAGACGTCACGGTGAGCCTCGAGACCGGCGAGGAGGAATCCGGAGTCACAATTGAGATCGTTCAAGGCGGGACAATTTCAGGCACCGTCACCAATGTGACCATAGGCCAGCCACTGGCTGGCATTGAGGTTGTCGTGACCGGGCCTGATGGCGTCAGCAAAACGGCTTCGACCAGCAGTGACGGCTCCTATGTTGTGAAAGCTCTCGGCGCCGGAGAGCACAAAGTCGCATTGAGCACACCTGGTGCCGCCCCAGCGAGAGCTGTGACCGTCGCTGATCCTGACGGCGGACAATACATCGCCGATTGGGCGATAAACTTGGTAGCCTCCGTCCGCGGGTACCTGCAACTCGAAGACGGCACCCGTGTTGGCGGCGGCGCTGTCACTCTGCGACGCGACGGCTACGATGTAGTGATGGCGCCGGTTGGCGAGGATGGCGCCTACGGCTTCGTTCTTTTGCAGGCGGGCCAGTTCGAATTGCGTGCCACTGCCAACGGGGTTTCGTTCGCCCCGCAATCGATCCTTGTCACTGCCGGGATTGACCAGACCATCAACATCAGCGCTGGCAGCGCCAGCATCACCTTCGGGGTTGACGACCCAAATTCCGTCCTTACGGGAGCGTCTCTGTCACTATACCAGGTTCTCGCGGGCGAGCTGGTCAATGTGGGCGCCGCCACACTTGACGAGGGCGAGCAGGTTGCGTTCAGCCATCTGGCACCAGGCGCCTACCGCGTCGATGTGCGGGCCGCGGACAACCGGGGGAGCCAGGTGACTTTCAACCTTGCGCCAGGTCGTCAGGAAACCATGACCGTCGGTTTGGCGACCCGGTTGATGCTCACGGGCAAAGTGCTCGGTCCCGGTGACCAGCCGATTGAGCAAGGTCAGGTCTGGCTTTATCCCGCCGGCTCATCTCAACCCGTTGCTTTCGATTTGACCTCCGCCGAAGGTGCCTTCGCGCTGCCATATTTGGCGGCGGGCGAGTACGACCTGGTGGTTTTGGCGGAGGGATACGGTGTGGCAATGCGGACGCTCACCGTTTCTGCCGATGCCTCGCTCGTTGTGCCGATGGCACCCAGCGCCTCAACACTCACCGGACGTGTGCTCGATGCGTTCTCTCAGCCCATAGCTGGCGCTACCGTGACTGTTCAGGATGCCGTCGGGCGTATCCTGGGTCAGACCCAGACCGGCGCCGATGGCCGGTTCCAGATCACGACAGCCACGGGAACGAACCTCGTCTTGCTGGTCCAGGCGTTTGGATGCGGCGTGGTCCAGCAAACCGGATGGAGCATCGCCTCTGGTCAAACGGTGGCGCTGCCTGACTCCGCTTTGGATGGGGTCGCCTTTGCCGCGAAGCCGCCAGCCTTCGGGGCGACGCAGCCGCAAGCCGCGCTCGCCTCGATCGATCCAGGTTCCGGATGGGGCAGGCTGGCCAAGCTTCTTGGCTCTTGGACCCGCGCGGGGCTGATGGGATCAGACCCTTCGGAAACGCCGCCGTATCCCGGCCCGCCGAGCTACATATCCGTGATCTTGGACTCGCTCGGTGACGCAGACCGACGAAACGATGAGCCAAGTGAGAGTGACGTGGTGGATTGTCCGGAGAAGTGCGTGCCAATCTGCTATGCCGGTGGACAGGATGCTTTGGCCAAGATCAAGTCTCTGGATGTTTGGTGGGAAGCGCAAGAGAAGCTGGAGGAAGCCGTTGACAAGTACTGCAACATCGCCTTGGGCATGTTTGCGAGCGAATTCGCGTTGAACTTCGTTACTGTGGCCTCTGCAATCCTGATCGGTTATGGCATCGCGGCCTATTTCGGCGCGACTGGGGCGTTGAGTGCCTTGCAGGGCGTGGGCGCGTTTGCGACCATTTTTGGCTATGTAAACACGGCTTTGGGCTTGATCAGCTCGATCGGGCTGGCCTGGTACGACGCAGCAACTGCAACAGAGCCCATGACCACAGTTGGTATCATCGAGACCGGTGGTGGACTTGTCAGTACACTGGGAGGGACGATTGACACGGCTTACAGCGCGGTGAAAGCACTGCAGACCACGGCTGGTTCGGCTCTTAGAGGATCGTTGATTGGTTTGGCCGGAATGCTCTTTAGTTGGCGGTCCATCGTGAGCACGTTCAGCTACAGCAGAACATCGAGCGCCTGCTACGAGCTGGCCACAGCGTACGATTCCTGGAAGTTCGCTTACTATGACAAGTACTACAAAGGGGTCTCGGAAGCTAAGACGAAGCTCGAGATGTACCTTGGCTGTATCAAACGCTGCAACGACGAGAACACCAACGGCAAAGACAAGAAGATTCCCATTAAACTCGCCCTGGACCCCAATGACATCATCGGCCCCAACGGCTACGGCGCTGAGCGCTGGATCAGCCCGTCCACACCGCTTCTGTACACCATCCAGTTCGAGAACGACCCCCTTCTGGCCACCGGCTTGGCCCGAACCATCCGGCTAACCCAGACGCTCGACCCGGACCTCGATCCGCGCTCGTTCCGACTGGTCGATATCGGCATTGGCACGCACCGGTTTGTCCTGCCCAAGAACATCTCCCAATACTATGCCCGGCTCGATCTGACGGCGGACCTCGGCGTCTATCTCGATATCGCCGCTGGCATCGACGTGAGCACCGGCAAAGTCTTTTGGAATCTCTCGGCCATTGACCCAGACACCGGCCTGGTCCCCATCGACCCGTTCCTGGGCCTTCTGCCACCAAACACCAATGCCCCTGAAGGCCAGGGCTGGGTGACCTACACCGTCGAGGCCCGCGCAAACGCGCCCACCAACTCCGCCGTCGAAGCGCAAGCAACCATCGTCTTCGACCAGAACGAACCAATCGACACGCCCGTGTTCGTTAACCTGCTCGACTCCGCCGCGCCCTCTAGCGCCGCCCAGGCCCTCCCTGCGGAGACCGACACAGCCCAGTTCCAGGTGTCATGGTCTGGGACTGACGAAACCGACGGCAGCGCGCTGGCGTCCTTCTCGGTTTATGTATCGGACAGCGGCCAGCCGTTCACGCTCTGGATCGCCGACGCCACGTTCCGCGAAGCGCCCTTTGCCGGTCAACCCGGCCACACGTACGCGTTCTACAGCGTCGCACGCGACAATGCCGGCAACATCGAGAAACCGCCAGCCACACCCGATGCTGTCACCCGCGTCACCGGCGCCACATCGAGTCTCGGCGACTTCGTCTGGCTGGATGTGAACGGCAACGGCCAGTGGGACCAAGGCGAGTCCGGCATGGCCGATGTGACGGTCAATCTGCTCAACAGCCTCGGCGGACTGATCGCCACCACCAAGACACAGGCGGACGGCTCTTACCGCTTTACGAACCTCGCCCCAGGCGGTATCTACCAACTCGAATTTGTCGCGCCGTACAATCACCGGTTGACCCCGGCGCATCTGATTGCAGACGACACGCGCGATTCCGACCCAGACCCCGCTACCGGCCGCACGCCGCTGATCACGCTCGACGTGGGCGATAATTTGTCCTGGGACGCCGGCCTCTACGTCCCGGCCACGATCGAGGGCACGGTGTGGAACGATGCTGACACCGACGGCGTGAACGATCTGGGCGAAGCGGGCTTGAGCAGTTGGCTGGTCTATCTGGATTTGAACCGCAACGGCCAGTTCGATGCCATCGAGCCGTCGCAACGGGCCAATTCGCAGGGCACCTACCGGTTCACGGACCTGCTCCCAGGCCGGTACGTTGTCGCTGTCTCGATGCTGGGCGGCTGGGTCCAGACCACGCCCGGCCCGGCCGGCTGGACTGATCCGGGCGGCCCGGTCGGCTGGGACTTTGCCACGGGCGAGTTTGTGCTGGCCGGTGCGCAGGAACTCAAAGTAAGCGCCTACTCGGTGCCCGCCCTCGCCGACTGGAACAACGACGGCCGCCCAGACCTGATTGTGGGCGAGAAGACCAACAGCCTCGGCAAAGTGCGCATCTATCTCAACACCGGCACCGCCCAGCCGCCCGCGTTCGACACGTTCTTCTACGCCCAGGCCAATGGCCAGGACCTGGCAGTGGTTTCCGGAGAGTGCCTCGGAGCCGCGCCCCGCGTCGCCGATTGGGACCAGGACGGCCGCAAAGACCTTCTGATCGGGCTCGGCGATGGTACGCTCCGGGTTTTCCTCAACGACCACACCGACGTTGAGCCTCGGTTCGCGGCTGGTGTTCCCGTCATGGCCGGACCCTCTGGAGCCAAGACGCCCATCTCGGTTAACGCCCGCGCGATCCCTGAGCTGGTGGATTGGAACAACGACGGTCGCATCGATCTGCTGCTGGGTGCACAGGATGGGAAAGTCCGCCTTTACCTCAACGACGCAGCCACTGGTGCGCCCGACCTCCGCGCGGCGGTCGCCTTGAAGGACGGCGGCATTGACTTGGTCATCTCCTCCGGACGCTCGAGCCCAACGGTGGCCGACATCGACCACGACGGGCGCAAGGACCTTGTGGTGGGCAACTCCAATGGCGATCTACACCTGTTCCTCAATGTAGGCACCGACGCCGACCCGCGGTTCGCTGGCTCCAGGCTCCTGAGTTCGGCGGGCGTCCCCATCGAGCTTGGCACCACCAGGGCCCGTCCATTCCTGGCCGACATGGACGGCGACGGCCTGCTCGACTTGCTCGTAGGGGGCACGGACGGCTTCGTCCGCCGTTACGAACAAGTTAGTGTGCCTTCAGGCGAACCGGCCCTGCCGTACACGCGGTCGGTTTATGTCGCTTCCGACGAAGCGCAGCAACAGGTCGATTTCGGCTACTACCGACCCAACCGCGCCCCGACACTCAGTACCGTGAACTCGCTGACCGGCGCCAGGGAACGAACGACATTCACTATCACATACGAAATGCTCGCCGCCGCCGCCAATGAATCCGACCCGGACGGCGACACGCTCTGGTTCCGCGTCGAAACGGTATTGGCCGGCACGCTCGAAAAGGACGGGGCTCCCGTTCTGCCTGGCCAAACGCTCCTGGGAGCCGGCGAGTCCCTCCGATGGCAACCGCCCGCTGTCGGCACCATCTCCGCTTTCAACCTCCGCGCATGGGATGGTGAACTGGCCTCGGCAACGGCTGTTCAAGTGAAAGTTGTCGTAGGCAAACTCCCGCCGCCACCGCCGCCCATCGCGCGCGGGATTGAGGTCCTCGAAGGGAACCGATCTGTTGGCGGCGCGGTGGCTCCGGCACAGGTGTCCGAGCCGACCGTTGTGAGCGTGAGCGAAATGGTTCCCAAGTCACAACCAGCCTTGGCATCCCAGTTGGCACTGCATCCAACAACAGTGCCTGCAAACCAAGCTGCCGCATGGAAAGTCCAGCCTTCAATTTCCGACGATCAGGCTGAGCCGTTGAAAGTCAGCCCCTGGAAGCCCATTAACCGCCTTTCGCTGCGTCCGTGGCGGGCGTGTATTTCAGTGACATGATCCGAGTTCAAAACCTGTTGACTTTCCTGGCCGCGTTGACAATCGGCGCAAGTACCCTTGTCAACGGCGCCGCGGGCGATGTGCGCGTCACTGTCGAGGACATGGCTGGCAAGGTGCTTGCCGTCGCGAGCGGTGTCCAGGTCACTTTGCGCGGTCAGGACGTCAACGGTTTGCGCACCATAGCCACCAAGACCCCAGACGGCAACGGAGTGGTTGTGTTCGACGCTGCCCTTTTCCAGGACGTCGTGCTTCCAGGATTTGGCTTTGTGGTCGAAGCAACCCTGCCTGGCAGCGAAATCCGCGCCCTGCTCCACGACCCGTTCGGCGCGGACGGGACGTTCATTGCATACGACGCGGCAATCAGCTACGAATTCGGTTTGCCCACGCCCACCTCAGGTTCGGCGGCGCCCCGGCTCCTGTGGAGTGGCGCGCAATCTGAGGTTCGCATTGCGCTCGATCTCGGCAATCGTGTGACAGAGGACTTCTGGTTCATCCGTGCCATCTGGCAAGAGAAAGCGCCCAATCTGAGCCTTGCGGGGCCAGAGTTCGGCCTCATTCCGGTCCTTGGGGCAAACTGGCTCGCCGAGCACGGCTATGCGATCAACGACGGCGGCCTGGTCGAGGGGCAAACCGGCAGTGTCCAGCTCACGCGCGCGGGATACGATCAGACTTTTCTGGCGCGAAAAGACCGCCTGGGCGGCACCAGCCAACTGGCGTATCGGATTTACCTGGTCAACTGCATCTGGGGTGCGGAGCTGACTGGTTCATACGACCGGCAGCGCCGTGAACTGGTTGTCACGTTTGACCCTGAGCATGTGTTTACGGACTCGTCGGCGCCTGGATGGGACGGGCAAGCGATGAAGCCGGGTGTGGCTTACTTCCCGGTTGTCCAGGCGCAAAGTTGGTTCTGGCACGATGCCGGCGCGCAAGGCGGCCTGGCGATTGACTGGGGCAGCGGCGTCACCGCGAGCGTTTTTCACCCGGTGCGAATCACCGATCAGATTCGATTGGTGCCTCTTGGCTGGAGTGGCGGCCAAGCCAGTTTGCGCGCCCATGCGTGCGCGGGGCTCACATATACCCTTGAACGCTCGGACAATCTGCTTCCTGGCAGTTGGCGCACCGTTCTCCAAGTCCAGGCCGAGTCTTCCCCAATCAACCTGATCGATCCTGACGCGTCCACACCACACCGCAGCTATCGCCTACGTCACCCCTGATTCGATCGTGCCTCTTTCATTCGATTCCATCTTAGAACGGTTATCCTGATATGATAAGGAACATCCTTCTCCATTCGACATGCGCGGCGGCCATCTGCCTCTGCGCGTTTGCCAACTGGCCCGT
>JAXDCU010000201.1:0-11551 GCA_034677645.1 Verrucomicrobiia bacterium | reverse complement strand
CACGCGTTTTCGATCATGCTAATCACCTTCATAGCCGGTATTGCCATAGGGGCCTGGCTCGTGACTAGTTGGCGGTCTCTGGGACGAGCGCTCCGCACGTTCGCATGGGCTGAGTTGGCGCTGGCGGCCGCAATTGGCATCTCGATGTGTCTGTACGAGTATCTTCCTTATTGGTTTGCACGCCTGGCATCTCTGCTCTCCAAATCTCCCGAAGCGTATCCGCTCTACGTGCTTTGCCAGGGCTTCATCTGCTTCGGCGTGATGTTCATTCCTACCGTTTGTCTGGGAATGACGCTTCCGCTGGTTAGCCGAGTTGCCGCGCCGACGGCAGCCCAAACAGGCTCAGCCGTTGGCCGGGTTTTCGCGGTCAATACGATCGGCACCGTTGTCGGCACGTGTTTGACCGGCTTTGTCCTGTTGCCGAGCCTCGGATTGGCCCGGACATTCGCCCTTGGCGTCGGACTCAATGCTTCCATCGCCCTGGTAATACTCATGCGTGGAACTGGGCGGCGCTTGGCCTGGACGACAGGCATGCTGGCCTTCGCGGTGGCAGGCATTGTCTGGTTGGCTGGACCAATGTTTGACCGGCCCTGGCGAGGGGCGCTCACGCTGGGCCTGTGGCGTGCCGGCGAACTGCCCCCAAATTGGCGCGAATACCGCCGGATTGCCCGAACAGCCGATATCGCGTTCTACCAGGACGGCGCTGGCTGCACCGTAAGTGTGCACCGCGATAGAGGCGGCGGCGGGGACCTGTTCATGAAAGTGAATGGCAAGACCGATGCCAGCACGATGGGCGACATGAACACGCAACTCATGGCAGGCCATGTGCCCCTTCTTCTCCAGCCCGGCGCGACGAACGTTTTGATAGTCGGATTGGGCAGTGGCGTCACTGTCGGGGCGGTGACATCTCATCCAAACGTGCGCGCGGTCGATGTTGTGGAGATATCCCCTGAGGTTGTGGATGGGGCTGCTCTCTTCTCGGCTCACAATCGGAATGTTCTATCGGAGCCGCGACTGCGTTTGCTCATTGACGACGCCAAATCGTTTCTGGTCGTCACTGACATTCAGTACGACGTGATCATCAGTGAGCCGTCCAATCCATGGATGGCCGGAGTGGCGGGCGTCTTCAGTCGCGAGTTCTACAGGAATTGCCGGGCGCACCTGGCCCCTGGCGGTCTGATGGTGCAATGGGTCCAGCTCTACGAGTTCAGCGACGCTTCTTTCGACATCGCCATCGCCACGTTCAGCAGTGTGTTTCCGTACGTGAGCCTGTGGCACACTGACACCGGAGACATTCTCCTAGTTGGCTCGCTTCAACCACGCCAGGGAAGTCCGGAGGGCTTTGTGAGGGAACTGGCGCAACCCGAGGTGAAAGAGGACCTGGGTAGGGTCAAGCTGGCTAATCCAGTCCTCTTCCTCTCGCACGAAGTCGTCTCGCCGGCACTCGGCGCGTTGATCGCCCCATTCGAAACGCGACAGCACAGCGACTTCTATCCAGTGCTCGAGTACGTCGCGCAGCGCGATTTCTTCCTGCGACGCTCCACTCGCCGCTTCCGCCAAGTTGAAGAGAGTTTTTCGCGACGCCCAAGCACTCTGTTGGCGGAGTATCTCAGCCGCCATGGGATTACCACTGAGGACCGGAAGGCCTTCACCGAGTTTTACCTGGCTGAAGACCACCCTTACTCCGACATTATCACATCGTTCTTGCTGGGTTGGGAACAAGCCGAGCCTGACAAGCTCGAGCCGCGCGAAGTATCCAGCCGGTTCAGGTCGCTCAAGGCTTCGTCCGAACTCGATGCCTTGCGGCTGGCCCCACTCCGCGACCGCCTGGTGGAACGCGCCAAGACAAATCCCGCTCTGTTGCGCCAGTATGGACTTAGCCTGATGCGCACTTATCTCGAGCAGCGCTCCATATTCTATGCGCCGCCATCGGAGGAACTACAGCGGGCGCTGGAAACCCTTATCTTCCTCGATCCGGACAAACAGCGTCTCTATCAGGTTTATCTCGCCGAACTGGCCTGGGACCGCGGCGATGACGAGACTTGCATTTCACTGGGCAAACTTGCGCTCATGTCCGACATGCCGCGAGGCGCAAACAAATTCCGGTTGGATGCGTCGGCGCCGCTGTTGGCCGTCACGCGTATTGCGGACGCGCATCGCCGTCGGGGAGAACTCGAGGCCGCAAGTGAGGTTTGCGATCTGGCGCTCAAAGGAGGCTACCTCAACGACAACACCCGGTACGATGCTCTGCTGTTCGAGGTGACACAACGCCGCGTGCTGGCGGAGTTGGCGGCTAAGAAGCAGTGAGGCTGACGAGCCCAAGAAAACGCAGTCGCGCCTATCCAAGTTGGAGGCGCGAGTCTTCGGCCAGCATCCTGCCAAGATTCTCCCACTCAGCACCTCCTGAGGCCTTCACTGTATTGAGGTAGACAATGACTTTCTCGGCCGCGTATTTGCTCAGAAGCAGGTCGATGGCCGCTTTGAGCTTGTCGTCGTCCACGGACTTCGGGAACTCCTCCACTACACCTTTCTCGTGCGGAATACTCAGACTGTCGAGAAAATCGGTGAGAATCGCGGTCTCGGCCTTGAGCAGCCATCCACGCAACAGACTTGCCGCGGCTTCCTCAAGACGAGGTCTGCACAACATGCCGATCATGTCGGTGTGGCGCTGAGCACGCGGCTTCTTCTCCAGGAACGCTGGCCGTACGCGAGTGGCATCGGCCACTGCGGCCAACACAATGCGGTACAGAGGTTTATCCTGACTGAAAACGAACTCGACAACTTCCTTTGCCAGGGCTGGCGATATGAATCCCATCAATTCGTGGCACTTAAGCATAACTCAATGACTTCCCGAAAAACCGGCGCCCTCGCCCACAGCACAGCCGCCCTTTGCCGGACCCGACGCGAAATCCACCGAACGCCTGAGCCGCCTTAGTGGTCGGCATGACATACGCAGTCATGGCGATAACCGGCTGCAACAAGGTTAGCAAGGTTTTTTTCTGCAACTTTGAGCTTCCGACATGTGTTCTGAGGATGAGAATGGACTCGAATTAGCCGGGGCAGCGTAGTGAACGACAGAACGGATGACCGACCCAAGCCAATTTGAGTCGTTTATGCGCGACTACCAGGACATGGTATTCACGACGGCGTTCCGGCTGGTCGGCAGTGAAGCTGACGCCGAGGACATCGCACAGGAGACTTTCATCAAGGCATATGATCACTTTAACGAACTGCGCGCCAGTCCGACAGTCGGCGGCTGGTTGAAGACCGTCGCTCGCAATATGAGCTTGAACCACCTGAGCCGTTACCGCGCGCGCTGGCGCTTTTTCTCCGAATCGGAAACCGCGGAACATGAGCAGCGCGACTTCGCGGCGGAAATGCCCGCGCCAGACACCCATCAAGAAGCTCTCGACGCCGGCGACCGGCGCGAAGTCGTGGAGGCCGCACTCCAGACCCTGCCGCCTGATCAGCGGGTCGCCCTCGTACTGTATCATTTCCAGGACCTCAGCTACGAACAAATCGCCGCGAACCTCCGGATTTCCATCGGTAAGGTTAAAACGGACATTCACCGGGCGCGGGAAACGTTGCGGCGCAAGCTCGCTCCCCGGCTGGCAGCCGCGGGCTTCTGAGACCATGGAACAGATGAAATCGAAAGACGAAAACGCACGCTGGGAGGCCATTCTGGACCGCGAGTTGAAGAGCCTCCCCGACCGCCCCGCGCCGGCAAGCTTGATGCCTCGTGTCCTGGCTGTCTTGGAAAAGCGTGCGCGGATGCCGTGGTACCGGCGCCCATGGTGGAGTTGGCCGATAGCGGCGCGTGCCAGTTCAATGGCCTTCTTCGCCGCGTTGCTCGCAGGAATAACGTGGCTGGGAATCGAAGTGGCGGAAAACGGCTCTCCAGGCGTAGTCACGACTCTGGTCGGGGACTGCGTCGGGATCGCGCAACAGATTTGGGTGTTGATTGGTTTGTTGGTCGACGCGCTTGCGTTGGTGTTAAGGCAGGCCGGTGGCGGATTGTTGTTCGGCGGCATCATGCTCTGCGTTTTGATGTACTTGTCTTTCGTCGGCTTTGGAACGGTGTTCTATCGGGTAGCGATTAGAAGGCAGCAGTAGAAAAATGAAAACTCGAGTAATGCTCAATCGGTGTTTGACGTTCGGTCTTGGAGTCGCCATTGCCATAGGAACCAGCGCGCCTGCCATGGCGCTCATGGCCCGGGCTGGCGCCCAGGAAGACACACCCGCCAAGGCCGAAGAGGAAAGCTCCGAGACCAGAGCCCAAAGCGAAGCGTCCGCAAGTCATCATTTGCAATCAGGCGAAATGGTCAAAGTCGGAAGCGACGCAGTTGTGGCCGCGGACGAGAAGGTGACCGACTTGGTTGTGGTGCTCGGCAACGCCAAGCTCGAAGGTGAAGTGGGCGGTGACATGGTCGTTGTTTTCGGCAACGCCGAAGCGAACGGCAAGGTGGGTGGCGATTGCGTAACGGTTTTCGGGTCTCTTAAGCTTGGGCCACAAGCCCAACTCGGCGGCGACACAATCGTCGTAGGCGGGCACATCGATAAGGACGCTGGAGCACAGCTCAGCGCCCCCCCGATCGAGGTCAGCTTCGAGAAATTCCTGCCCCAACTTGATCCATTGTGGAAATGGATCAAACGCGGTCTTTTGCTCTTGAGACCACTGCCTCCCAGTTCGGGGCTGGCGTGGATTTTCGTGGGGACTTTCTTCCTGATATACCTTGTTATTGTCTTGCTGATGCCGCGGCCAATGGAAACGTGCGTTGGCATACTTGAGAAACAGGCCGTGGTTTGTTTCTTTGTCGGTCTGCTCGCTCTGATCCTCTCCGGTCCGCTCGTGTTCATACTTATCGCGTCGGGTGTGGGGTTGTTGATTGTGCCTTTTGTGAAACTAGCATTGTCTGCGGCGGGTTTGGTGGGCAAGGCCGCCTGCTTGCAGTATATCGGTTTTGGACTGGGTCGCCGGTTCAACGCAACAACTTGCCTGCAGCCGTTGCCGGCGTTTTTGCTCGGCGCAGCGCTCGTAACCGTCCTCTACATGGTGCCGATCCTCGGTTTCGTGCTATGGGGCGTCCTGTGCCCGCTCGGACTTGGCGTCGCCATACTAGCTGCCTTCCGTGCTTTTCGTCGAAACGGTCGGAACGGCGACAACGGCCACACCGCTTCGCCCACGGCCACGCTTGGCGCTTCTTCCGCCGTCAACGCGTGTGGCACAACAGGCGGCACTCCGCCAATCGCAACTTCCTCAGCATCCCCCGCGTCGCCACAACAAGACTTGGCTGCTGTTTCAACACTCGATTACGCAAACCTGCCACGCGTTGGTTTTTGGCTCCGCTTCGCGGCTTCCTTGCTGGACTTGATTCTCTTGGGCTGGCTCTTGAGCCATACCGACGGCCTCGGCGTCTTGGTGTGGCTTGCGTACCACGTCGGTATGTGGACGTGGAAAGGCACGACCATCGGCGGCATCATTTGCGGAATCAAGGTTGTGCGGGTGGACGGACGGAATCTGGATTTCGGAGTAGCATTCGTTCGCGCGCTGGCAGCCGTATTCTCGTTAGTCTCTCTGGGGCTTGGCTACTTCTGGGCGGGCTGGACGAAAGAGAAGCAATCGTGGCATGACAAGATCGCGGGCACGATCATCGTCAAAGTGCCCAGAGGTGTGTCGCTGATCTAGGCATCCTACACCGCGGATGATCACGGGTTGCCCAGAGCCGGATCGGGAATAAAGACTTTCTGGCCAACCTTGAGTGCTTTGGGTTTCGCATTTGGGTTCGCCTTGAGTACAGCGTCCAAAGTCACCTTCACACCCGTTTGCTGGTAGGCGGCCACAATCGTGCTGAGCGTATCGCCTTCTTTGACGACATACTCATATCCCTTCTGAGGCTCAGAAGAGACAGGCGATGCATTCTCAGGCTCCTTGGTTTTGGACGGTTCTTTTCGCGGCGCTGGTTCTGGAATCGGCGCCTGGGCCAGCTTCCGCAATTCGTCTAGAATCAAGCGCCTGTCTTCTTCCCTTTTCCGGTCGATCTCGCGCACTTTATCCGCAAGCTTACGCAAGTCGTCAGGTTTGACGGACTGCACGGTCAACTGGGATTGCTCCTCGCGCAGGTTTGTCATCTCGGCGGATAGATCGTTGATACGCCGTTGGAGCGCAGCCTGGAGGCCGAGGACTTCTTCGATCTTGGTGCTCAGTCGCCGAAACCGCTCTTCGTATTCCTGTCGCAGCGCCTCGGTTGGCACGTCCTGTGCCTTGAGTGCGAACGCTACCCACGCAACGACACACAGCACCGGCAACAACGCTATTACGCGAATCGAAACCGATCGTTTCATCCCACTAACATAAGAACAGAGCCCACTCCGCGCAAGCTCCCCATGAACCTTGCTTTACCGCGTAAACGCGGGACTCTGGCGGGCGGACGCTCTGCATGGTCCGCGGCGTTGTCCGGCTCCCGACCGGTCAGAGTTCCGCCTTCAGGCGGCTTCGTTGTGGACCAGACCGCAAGGTTCATGGCGCCAAAGCGTGTTCACAGGAACAAGGAGGCTCCCCATGAACTGCATGGTAGGGACCGATTCCACTCGGTCCCTGGCATTCCGTTTCTGACGTCTCCTCGACAACGGGGGCGGGCTGCGGTGGAACGCGTCCCTATGCGCATGGACAAACCGCTGGCCACGCTGAAAACAAGCTAGGACTTCCTGGTGCGCGCTGCAGGACTTGAACCTGCGACCCCTTCCGTGTGAAGGAAGTGCTCTTCCACTGAGCTAAGCGCGCATCGCGACCGGAGGCCCGGCTGGAATCGCCTGGCTACATGGGGCTTCCTCAACTGCTGCGAGGCTGAAAGGTCATCTTTTCAAGGCTTGGTGGCAAGTTGAAAAAACAGGCGTTCCCTCCTGCTCTTACAAGTGAACAGCGCGGTAGAAGCGCCGGGGTGTGGCGGGAGGTAGAGTGTCGGACCAAATCATCCGGCCTTTGGAGTTGGGGGAACTGGCATGGTGTGACCATGTCTGGAGGTCGTGGGAGATTTCCAGCACGAGCGCCTGTCCGGGCTCGCCCCGGAGGGTGAGTTCCAGCGAGGCATCCGGCAGGAGGCGGACCAGTTCGATTTCTGGCGGCGGCAGGAAGAACCTGAGGATAGTGGCAAGGTAGGCACATCGGAGCTGCTCGCTGTTGATTGTCTCGAACGGAAAAGCCAGGAAGACGACGCGACCTGGAAGAGACGCGGTACCTTTGCTGACCACGGCGGAGCAGGACTGAGGCCGACCGAAATAGAACATCGCGCGGCTGGCGCTGGCGCCAACTGGCGCGAGGTCATCGGCGCCTTCCACGCAGTAGCTCCCACCGGAGCCATCGTCAAAGGCGCCAGAGGCGAGGGACGCAAAGAGAGCGTCACTGTCCGGTGCGAAGCGGTGGCTGCCGGAGTCCGCGCCGGCGAAGCCAGCATGAAGGCAATCGTGCAGAAAAGCACGGTCGGCCGCCGTGGGACCTTCAGTTCCATCGAGGGCTTCGGCGATGTGTGTGCCGGAGGCGAAGAGGCAGCCGCCACGGGCAAGGTGGGCACGGAGCCGAGCTTGCTCGGCCGTGCGGATGGTCTCGGAGGGGGCGGATTCATTACCCGCTGCCCAAAGCACGATGTGATAAGGGTTGAGGCTGACAATACCCGAGGCGACGGCCCCATTCTCGCACGAGTCAAAGGGCAGCCCGAAAGCTTGGAGCGCGCGGGCGTGGGGCACAAGGTAGTTGCCCGCGTTGACGCGGGTTGGCAGAACGCGGTCTATGGTGCCCGAGTTCGCGTCGTGGCCGGGGGGGCGGTATTGCTGGGCGGCGGGAGTTTGACGCAGGTTGAGTTCACGGTCGATCCGGTCAAAGGCATTGACAAAAAGGACGCGTGAAGCGAGGGGCGAGGCTGGAGGGAGACAGCCGACCAGGGTCGACGGGCGGGAGGCCCCACCTGCGTTGGTGGCAGTGACGTGGAAGAAGAGGGGCAGGTTCGGAGGCAGGTCCGAGACAAGACAAGAGGTCGCGGTGGCCGGGAGACTGACTGGTTGTCCGAAACCGAAGCCGTTGGTTGATCGGCGGAGGATGTAGCCGCTGGGCGCGCCGCTGCCGGCCTGAGCGACGGGCGGAGACCAACTGACTCGGATGCCTTCGGCAGTGGAAACAGCGCGGGGATTGGTGGGAGGTTCAGGCGCGAAAGCAAGGATGGCCCCATCGAATTGGTTCATGTAGCGGACCAGGCCGTGGCAGGCAGCGCGCGCCAAGGCGATGCGTGCCCCGCTATCGCGGAGCAGCTTGGCGTCGTCAGAGTTGTCGTGAAAGGCGACCTCGATGATGGTAGCGTCGAACTCGCCTTCTATGTAAGCGTCGTTGATCTCGCCGAAGGCATATTCGGAACGGGCGTAAGTGGTCGAGGGGCGCGCGAACCAGGGGACTTCAAGGAGTGTAGACTTCAGTTCCGTGTTGATTTGCGAGGCCACCAGGTCGGCAAGGCGCTTTTGGTTGGGCGTGGCGGTGTCGGGGAAGAGAGCCTCGTTGTTGTAAAGGCCGACGCAGCCACGGGCGCTGCCGCCGGCGGCATTGGAATGAAAACCGAGATAGACGCGCTGAGTGGCGGTGCCGGCGGCTTCCCGATTCATCTCACGCGCCATGCGGGGCGGCGCGCCGACATTGTCACTGTCGTCGCTCCCTGAACCGTCGTAAATGCTCGTGGACTGGCCCTGGCCAAGGCTGGCCCGCACCCAGTACCGCGAGCATTCCTCTTCCCGCGGGTAGCCGGACACACCCGAACCGCGGTCGGCATTCCCCATGCCGTTGCCGAACCGGATCGCGTCCGCCACCACCACGGCGGTGCCTTCATTGGAGCTCTCACCGAGGTTACTGACAATGACCGCGGCGCGGGTCGCGTCGCTCCCGGCCGGGAAATGGTAGGAGCCGAGGTAAACCCAGCCGTTCCCAACCAAGTGGTGCGGCACTCGAATCCGAGACTCGCCGCCAGAGTGACGAATGCGATAGAGCTGGTTGGTGCGGTTACCGCTGGCAAGTACCCATGTATAGACCGGGTAAAGTCCGGTTACGGGGATGTGGGGTGCATAGGTGGCCGTCGCGGTCTCGCTCGAAGCCAGGGTGGCATAGCGATACGGAGTCTGCCCTGCCTGGCCGTAGTAGACCGAGCTAACACTCTCCGCCCACGCGCCGGCAAAGGACACGCCCGGGCTTACGTTGTCGAGGACGACCTCGTTCGTCTGGTGCCAGACAGGCCGGAGCGGGACGACCGTCGCGCCGGCTCGGAAACACTCGTCAACGAACAGGGTCATCTGGTCGAGGTTGCCGTAGTCCTCATTCATTTCGAGCAAGACGGGGCGCTGCAGGCCCCAGCGCGAAGTGTGGACCCAACCGTGACCGGCACTGGTGAAGACTATGCGTCCCGTCAGGGCACCGACGGGCTGCGCATCCGCGGTCACGGTGGATTGGACGGCGCCGAGCACGCCAAGCTTGCAGGGCGGCGTGGACTCAGGTGTGGCGGAGTCGAGGTGCGGGTAGTCAGGAGTCAGTTGAAAAGGTTCGAATGGCGCGTCGAGGTCTTGGTCCGCGGCGAGAGTTATAGAAAGCAAACCGGCGAGCAAACAAAGACAGCAGCCGCGCGCGGACCGCTTCCAGTGCCTGTGGCGGTTGCCTCGGCCACCGAAACCTGAACCTGGCGCCGGGTCTTGTGAAACAAGGTTCGCGCCTTGCCTTGGGAGCAGTGCATTGTGCATCCCGCAACAGCCCTACTTAGCTTTGGCTGCCTCCCCGGCAAAACGCGCCAGCACATTCCGGACGCCGTCCTTGTGGACCAGAAATGTCAGCATCTTCAGCCGGATGTAATCGTCGCGGTAAAAGCAGTAGCCCGGCAGGCCCCGCTGCGCACCGCGCCCGGAGTCCTTGACCAGGAACCAGTCGCGGTCGCCCACGCGTTTAAGGCCAACCAGGTGAACACCGTGATCATCGCCGGTGGTCTTGTTCGATATGCGGAACTCTCGAGCGGCCTGGTCAATGTAGCTGGTGGGGATGTCAAACGTCGGCACGATCGCCACATCCTCGATCCCTTCGAGGCCCACCTCCGACGTGTCGCCGCCAATCGCAACGGAAAAGCCCGAATCGACCGCCTGGCGCAACGCGGCGTACCAGTCGTCAAGCGGGAGGTTGTGGTACTCGGCGCTGTGCCAGTAGTTGTCGGGCGCCTTGAATTCGGCTTTGGTCCAAAACGGCGCCTCGAGCATTGACATGAACTCAACGTAATCAGACGGCTCGATCCGCAACACATCCCGCAGGTACTGCTGGGGTGTCAATTCGCGCCCGTCCACCATCACCCGCGCTGGCGGCGAGCCCAGGTAACGATCGAGGGTCGCCCGGACGTGGGCGATGACTGTCGCTTCATCCCATTGGCTGCCGGCCTTGATCGTGTCCAGATAGGATCGTATTTCCTCTACCATCGGTTGTTGATCAAACACCGCCGCCCCATTCACCAGGCCGGTATAGTCGGATTCGGGAACGACGCCGTACTGTTTCCAGCGCAGCAGGAGCGCCTCGGACTCCGAGCCTTCCTCGAACAAACTCTGCCCCTTGGTGCGGACGAACTCGCGCGTTTTCTCGACGAATTCCCAATAGACAGTGTGCATCTCCGAGAGCTTGATCTTTCGCCCGCTCTGGCGTAGGACCTCCGCTTCCATAAGCGATGTCGACGAGAAACACCAGCAGTTGCCTGTCCACCACTGTCGCTTCGGAGGCAGATGTGGCAGCGCGGCGAACTCCTCCTTCGTCCGTGGCCGGTCGAGTTTTGAGAAATCGAGCGTGAGACGCCGCTCCGGTTTCGGCTCCGGCGGCTTGAACGGCAGTCCTTTGCGCTGGGCACGCGCACGGTCCCTGGCGTCTTCCTCCTGCGTTTCCCGTTCCGACAGGCTGAAGTCTTTGTAGAAAGCGCCATCACGCGGCGCGGCGGGCGCCTGGGCTAGAACACCAGGAACCAGCAAACCGCCGACCAACCATATACTCCAACTTGTTTGCGTCATTCGAGTCCGAGCGCCAAGGGCGTTGCCCGCGGCAGCGCCGCCACAAGCGAAACCGTTCCCGGAGCTGGTGCGGACAGCATGGATGCCCGGCGCGGCGGATTCAAGGACGTAGCAGAGCCCCCAGAATTCGCACGTGGTTCAACCACGGCGCTGCGCAGACGGAAGTATAGCGCCTTCCACGAGGCAGGCAGGGTGGCCTTGTATTCGTCGCCTTCAGACACAACAAGCACATTGGGTACGGTCCAATCCGCGCCCTCGATTGCCATGGCCGCTTCCAGGCAAAAGCCTTCGCTTCCAGCAATCGGCCACCGGAAACGACCTCAGGACTCGGCTTGAAAGTGCAACACTCATGTTTTCCGCCCCAAACCATCACACCTGCCCAGAAAGTCCGCTCAAATGAGACTCTATAACAGCTTCAACATCAGGCGCTTCAGCCCACTACTCCGCGCTTCTGCCTGGTCAACAATACGACTCTACGGTAGGCTCAAGCAAGCAT
>JAXDCU010000200.1:0-3609 GCA_034677645.1 Verrucomicrobiia bacterium | reverse complement strand
AACGCCAGAAGGCTCGGTGGCCGCAAACCCTGGAACGCTCTTCACAAATCTATCCACGAGCGAAGTGTGGCTGAAGGTTTCTGGAGTTTCCGTCACCGGATGGAAATTAACCGGCATCGCCGCACCCAGCGCCACTTCAATAGCGTCTGCACAGCAGATATTCTACGGCAGTGCCACCGACCCGAACGGAGTCGTAACCGCCCAAGCCCCGGCATACTACTACTCGCTTACGGATCAATCGCAGTGGAACAAAACGAACTCAACCAATGACGACCAAGGTTGGGTAAGGTTTATTGGAAACTGACATTATTAGGAGACCATCGCGCTGCATAGAACATGAAAAAGATACCTAAAATCATTTTCGGAATTGCCGCCATGTTTGCGTTTGTGGCTGCAACCCCACCGATCCGGTACAGCATCTATACTACCGGCACCGTTGCCCAAGTTGATGAGCATGTATCATCCGTTTCTACAAATGTGGCTACGAACGGCGTCTTAAGTTTCAACACCAGGTCGGGTGCGGTTACGCTGGCGAGCAACGACGTCGTGACGGCGCTGGGGTATGCGCCGGGGACGGGGAGCGGGAGCGGGATAACAAATGGGCAGTCGGGTGTCTGGTTTCCATCCCTTTCTGCAAGTAATTCTCTCACAATTCGTGTTGGACATACAAACCAAACGCCAGTATTGAACTGGGCTCGGCAACTCTCTCTCTTTCCGTCGTTGTATATTGCTGGAGGTCTTAGCTGGGACACCAACGACAACGGGACGTTTTCGTTTATAGGCGGACATCTGGCGGGGGATGGGGCCGGCCTGACCAACCTGAACGCCTCGGCGCTGGCAAGCGGCACGGTGCCACTGGCGCGGCTGTCTGGCATCACCAGCAACCAATTCGAGGCGGCGACGTGGTTGCTGGCGACGAATACGACGCCGGGGTGGCGGCTGACGGAGCCGGGGTATGCCGGGGGGACGAATACGTTCGAGCCGGTTTACACGGTAACGCAGGGGACAAACCTGTTCATCCGGGGCAACACCAACAGCGCGGCGGACGGGCTTTACACGGTGCAGACGAATTGGACTGACGGCGAGGCAACGGCGTATCTCTACACGAATGCGAATGCGGATGTGATTTGGAGCCGGGAAGTGGACCTGGACAGAATCTACACGTTCACGAACGCGGCGGGGCAAGCGAATTTTACTGAGGGCATCATCTTGCCAACGTTCCAATCTCGGGTGACAAACACGCTGAGCGGCGGATTGTGTGGCACGGCAGCGTTTGGCTGGACCACCAACTACACCTTCGGCGGGTTCGGGGTGAACGGTTCGACCGCCTCGGACGGGGCGGTGCTGGCGTTCGGTCAGGGGCTGGATTACGGGACCAATGGCGCGGTGTGGACTATCTACAGCACGAACATTACCGAGGCGTGTCTTAGCAGCAACGTGTGGTATTGGGCGACGAATCTAACCTTGGCTGACGCAAGTGTGGCGACCAACAAGCTCGATCCGACAGCTTATGGGCTGCTGATGCAGACGGGGACGGGGGGCGGCGTGACGAATGACCAGGTGCTGCCGGGAACGGCGGTGGCGGACAACCTGGTCGTGCGAACCAACCTCGGCGCCGGAGCGATCACCGCCACCACTGGCAACGTTATCATTAACAGCGATGAATACGCGGCCTGGGTGACCAATGGGGCGATACGGTTCACTGGCATTACGAACAATATAGGGGTTGTCCTCAGCAACGGCTTTTCGCGCGGCGAGTTTGAAGATTACGGCCCTGGCACTTTCAAGGCGTCATGGACCATAGACGGCACTAACTGGTCTGACTACGCCACGAATACGCCAGTCACAGTGGGGTTTATCAGACAAATGACAGTCCCGGGAGACGCGAATGCTATGGGAGTTTCAAACGTGGTCCTTTACTCGTGGACAATGCCCTGGCTGTTCGGCAAGACAAACTATGTGCGGTCGCAGAAGGTCATTGTGGACCGACCCCGGCTGGAGGATGCAGCCGCGCCGCTGCGGACCGTCAAGGCACTGGCGCTGCACACGGTGCGGACGCGCACGAACTGGGCGCGGATTCCGGCGCAGGCGCAGGTGGATGTGAACGGCCACAGCGAGCGGCTGACGGCGGAGTGGCGGCGGACAGCGAGCGCAGACACCAACGCCGATAATCTGAACTGGGAGTGGGCGGGCACGAACATCTGGACGGTGAGCGGGCCGCCCACGGTGTCGGTGGACCAGACCACGTATGCGGTGGTGATGAGCGACCTGACCAACGTTCTGGTGACGCTGCCAGCGGCCTACACATCGAGCGTGCCGGTGGTCCTGTTTGCCCAGCGTATAGACGCGCCGGAATGGACCCGGCTGGCGCGCACGGCGACGGCGACCAATGAGACGATGGAGGTCCGGTTCAGCGTGCCCAACGCGGACTACGGGTTCTTCCGCATTGCGATTGACGACGGTCGGCCCGCGTTCGGGACGCTCAACGGCGTGCTCGAATTGCAGCCCCGCACCATCGGGGCGGCCAATGCCACCACCTGGGGGCGCGGAGCCGGGCTGGTGTGCGTGGACAGCAACTATGTTTATGTGGCGGTGGGCACCAACTCCTGGAAACGGGCAGCGATGGAGGCTTGGTGAGGCGGCGGCTGTCTTTCCTCGCGTTGGCGATGGCGCTGCCAGTCCTTGCGGCGGAAGACCCGGTCGTTATCACCATCCACCCGCAAAGCGCGAATGCCTATGTGGGGCAGGATGCGAGCTTCACTGTGACGGCGACCGGGACGGAGCCGCTGGCGTATCAATGGACGCTGTCGGTGGGGAACTACAGCGAGAACGCCAATCCGGCGTATCTGACGATGGTGCGGGTGAAGATAACGCCATGAGGTTGCGGCTGACAGTCGAGGAACGGATTGCGTTGGTCATAACGCTGCTGGCGCTGGCGTTCTTCTTTTGCTGGTGCGTGCCCAAGGCGCGGGGGGCGGACTGGTATGTAAACCCGGACGCAACGGGATCTGCCAACGGAACGAATTGGGACAACGGATGGACTAACTTTGCAACGATAGTGTGGGGCGCGAGCGGTGTTACGGCGGGGGATACGCTTTACCTGTCGGGGGGCGAGTCGGGACGGACTTACACCAACGCGCTGACTACTGGCGCGGCGGGAACATCCAATGCGCCCATCACAATCATGGTTGGGCAGGACGCGGGGCATAACGGGAACGTCACGATTTCCAACGCGGTGACGATTGGCCACGACTGGGTAACTCTCAACGGCGGGAAGTCACCAGACGCTGACTGGCCAGCAGGGCTGTCATTTACGACAGTAAACCTAACCAACTTCCTAACCACGAATATCGGCCTAACGGTTATCAATCTCAGCAACAGTTGCGTAACGGCCACGCAGAATGAAGGGATAAAACTCAAGTGGCTAAAGACCCTATATGCGGGGTGGAACGTGCTTGGCTCGGGCGCAAAGATTCACGGCATTAACTTCACGGCATCCGGAACATCGGTAATAGTCAACAATTCAGAAATCAGTTATTGCCTGTGCGTCTCGAATCCCTACGACGGAATCAACTTCGCCAGCAACAATGGAACTAACTGGAGTTCGCT
>JAXDCU010000199.1:0-9051 GCA_034677645.1 Verrucomicrobiia bacterium | reverse complement strand
CGGATTGAGGAGTTGCTCGCGCGCGGCTTGGCTTACGAACATGAAGGGGCCGTGAGATTCAAGATGCCGCGTGAGCCTGTGACGATACGAGACCTGATCGTGGGCGAAGTGCGGCGGGAACTGACCGACCGCGAGGCACAAGACCCCGACTTCGTCATCGTACGATCTGACGGGCAACCGGTTTTCCACTTCACGAACGTCGTTGACGATCTGGAAATGGGCGTCACTCACGTCATCCGCGGTGAGGACCACCTTTCAAACACGGCCAAGCATATCGCGCTTTTCAGAGCACTTGGAGCGGCTCCGCCCATGTACGCTCACATTCCTCTGATTCTGAATCTGGACGGCTCGAAGATGAGCAAGCGTGACAAAGGCGCGCTGCTGAAAGTGTATCAAGAGCAGGGCTACATACCTGAGGCGGTGGTCAACTACCTCTGCTTGCTTGGTTGGTCGCCAAAGGACAACAGGGAAGTCATGGCGCTTGATGAAATCGTGGCCCGATTTGATCTGCCACGGATATTGCGTCACAACGCTCGATTCGACCTGGCCAAATTACAGTGGATGAACGGCGAGTACATGCGGTCCATGGCGAGCGACCGTTTCCGAAAGTTATGTGTCGAAGCTCTCGACAGGGCTGGAGTTGACACCAGTCGATACCCATCGTCATATGTTGAAGCAGCCTTGGATACATGCAAGGGCAAGTTAAAGATAGTGTCAGAGCTTTCTGACTACGCAGGATTCTATTTCACCGATGATCTCAGCTACGACACCGAGGCCGCAGCGAAGGTGCTTACCTCCGAGAACATCGATCGGCTAGCGCGTCTGCGTGAGGTTTTTGCTTCGGTCGAGCCGTTCGCGGCGTCAACGCTTGAGTCTTGCCTGAAAACGATGGCGTCGGGCCTTGGAGTCAAGCCTAGCGTGCTAGTGCACTCGACACGTCTTGCATGCACTGGCAAGACCGCGGGCCCCAGCTTGTATCACTTGCTCGAAGTCCTGGGAAGGCGCCGTGTGCTGGCGCGCCTTGACCGCGCCAGAACTACATTTGGCTGCGCGGGCGGGGCGGTGCCCTGATCACAGGTTGCTCTCATGAGCGTGAAGACCACACAACTCGTATTGATTATTGTTTGGGCCTGGGGTACCTCGCTCCAGTTGCAGGCCGATTCTGGCGCCACGATGAACATGCAAAAGACACAAGATGCTGCAACCGAACGCGCCACGTTTGGTGGCGGGTGTTTTTGGTGTTTGGAGGCGGTGTTCGAGCAGTTTCCTGGGGTGAAATCGGTGACCAGCGGCTATGCCGGCGGCCACAAACGCAATCCGACCTACAAAGAAGTTTGCAGCGGGATGACTGGACACGCTGAGGTTGTTCAGGTCGAGTTTGACAGGAAGCGGATAAGCTACGCTGACCTGCTGGAAGTATTCTGGGAGGCGCATGATCCGACAACGCTCAACCGGCAAGGGCCTGATGTTGGCACGCAGTATCGGTCCGCGATCTTCTATCACGATGAAACACAGCGTGTGACGGCGGAGAACTCAAAGGCATTAGTCGCTACGCGGTTCACCAGGCCGATAGTGACTGAGTTGCGGCCGCTCGCTGATTTCTACCCAGCCGAGGCATACCATCAGGATTACTATCGCGGTAACAAGAACCAACGTTACTGTAGGATGGTGATCGCCCCGAAACTCGAGAAACTGAAACTGCGATTGAGTACAATCGGCCAGGCAGACTCCAGCCGCTGATCAGGAAGACCTGATTCTCACTGGGGCAACTGGCTGAGCGCGCTCTCTATCCAGTTTTGTTCGGCGGGGAAGAGTCGCGCCATTTCGATTTGTTCGTACAACTTCCGGGCCTCGGCAAACCGCTGCTGTTGCACTGCCAAGTGGAACTTGGCGATGGTGTAGGAATTGCGTTCCTCAGCGGTGAAGCGTTCGGGTAGGGTTCTGCCCAGCAGGCTTGCCGCCTCGTCCGTTCTGCGATTCATCAACAGGGCCAGGCTGTGATTCACAAGGGCGGTAACTGAGTTTGGGAACTCCTGAGCCAACTTGCGCGTGAGGGTAACGGCGTCGAGCGGGCGGTTGCCGGCGATGAGCAGAGCCGCGGCGTAGCGGTTGGCATGGACGGGACTGGTCGGGCTTAGCTTCAAGGCACTGTGGCTTGCTTTGACCAGTAGCTCTTCTTCCTTGAGCAGCATGGCAACACTAAACACCGTCTCCCAGTAGTCCGCTTTTGAACCCATGTATGGCTCGATCTTCTCGAGGATGGTGCGAGCCGGGCCTGGGAAACCCAAGGGAACGAGGCTTTGTGCGATGGAGTAGGCCTGCGCGGGGCTTGGGAACTCCAAATCGGCCGCTTTCTGGAAGTTCAGTAGAGCGATTGCGTCGCTGCCGGTTGCCTGATTGGCGCGTCCTTCGTAGTAGTAGCCCACCGCCTCCAGTCGGCTTCGCAGTGCTGGAATGCCTCGCATTTGCAGAGCCACTGAGCGGAGACGCTCCCAGTCCTTGACCTCCAAAGCCACGGCGGCGTAAATAAGCCAGACTTGATCGGTTCCGCCAAGAGTGTTTGCGTATCGCTCAAGGAGCGCTTGAGCCTCATTGTTGAGCCCAAGCGCGGCGTAAGCCTTGGCGAGACTCGCCAGTTCACCTGAGATTCGAGGTGGGTATGCGTAGTCGCGTGCCAGTTGAATCGCTTCCTCTTTTCGCCCGACCTTCGCCAATAGCATCCAGTAGGCCGAGTAATTGTAGCCGCTGGCGGCGCGCGCGTCTTCGAGCCTTTGGAGGGCGGCTTCGAAACCGGCGGTGTCAGTCTGAGCCGCGCTTATGACAAGAAGGATTTGATTCGCGGTGTTTCGAACGGGCTGCGGGCCGACGGCAGCTTCGGCTAGATGTTGTCTTCCCTCAGCAGCAGTTTCGGCGGGACCCCAGCCGGCCAGGTACGCGGAATAGCAAAGCGCCACGTGCGGGTCTTTCTTTTGTTCGAGCGAGAGTGTTCCCCACAACCTGAGGAATTCGGGGAGCTGGCTTTCAAAGAAAGCGGCTTTCGTGAGAGCAACTCCAAGCGTAGGCGAAAGCGCATTCGTCATCGGGGATAGCATCTCGTACACCTGGTCGCGCATGTGGAACTTGTCGAGGAACTGCACGGAGAGTTCCAGATCAGCGTAGTTGGTGTGTGTCAATCGGAGGAGCCAAGGGATCGCCTGCCACGCGCTCCGCAGTTCTCCTCGTTCAGGTTCAACCTGCTCAAGGGCGTTGCGGATCATTCCGCGGGCGAGGTCTGGCGACGCCGGATTGTTTCCGAACGCCGCGCGCCAGGCTTCCGCTGCTCTTCGGAAATCCTTCCGTGCAGATGCCCGTTCGGCTGTCCGCCTGAGCATTCGCGCCTGCAGTCTGTCGAGGAGGCTCATCCTGACGACTGGCACGAAGTCTGGTGGAGTCACGCGCCATATAGGTGGCAGAAGAACCGCCAGAGCCAAACCCGCCACAAGGAAGATTAGGACCGTCATGCGGAACCAGAACTTCAGCAACAACATCCGCAGGAATGGCGAATAGACGAGTTTCCTTGCCAGGCGTTTCTTGATCTTCTGCCAGCTCCACCATGGTGCCGGTTTGTGGTCTGTTAACATGCTTTGGCGGCGCGATTCGTAAACCTGCCACGCCGGGACGACGGGGCGTTCAGCTCTTGCGATCTCCTCCGCGGCGCGCGGTTCCTCCACGCCTGGCCGCGCAAGCACGAATGTGGATGACTCCTCCGCCGACAGTGTCGCTTGGTCAACTTGGGCAGGCACAAGACAGAACTGACCGCGACTGAGAACCAGGTTGGTGCCCGAGGCGGGATGTTGAATCCGAAGCAGGCCAGTCGCCACTCCGAGGATCGACGGGCGGTCAGATTCGGTGAGGTGAATATGAAATCCCAAAGGCACTTGTTGTTCTTCGATGACAAACAGACTCGTGGCCGCCAATTGTCGTACGCGGGCGCCGTTTCTCTCGTCGAGTCCGGCAGGAACCAAGCTGGGCTCGAAATCGTCGAAATCGATGGCGGCCATGGCTTGCTCGACATGCAAGGGGCGTGGCTGGCCGTCGGGTCCGAGGCGGTTCCAATCGAATACCCGGTATGTTGTGTCGGAGTTCTCCTGGATTTCGAACAGAACGATGCCCGGTCCGATCGTGTGGACTCTGCCGCTGGGCACAAACATGGCGTCGCCGGCTCGGACTTGTATTTTGTGCAGGCAATCGTCGACGGAGCCTTCGGCGATCTTGCGTTCGAATTGAAGTCGTCTGACTCCTTGGCGCAGGCCAACGAAGAGGTGGGCCTGTGGGTGAGCGTGGGTCACGTACCAGAGTTCAGTTTTAGGTTCGCCTCCCATCTTGGCGGCCGTCGACGGCTGCGGATGAACCTGAACGGACGGGGATTGGGCGGCGTCCAGTATCTTCACCAGCAGTGGGAATCGGCCTCTGAGTGGTTTCGCCTTTCCCATTATCTGGTCGGCGTGCTGGTCCATGATCCTGCGCAGGTCACGCCCCGCCAATGGGCCGTTGGACACAACACTGCAGCCTTCGGGCCGGTCAGAGACCTCCCACGACTCGCCGATCGACGCGTCTGGGGGCAACCTTTTGCTATAGAGACGTTCGAGATTGCGTCCGCCCCAGGGATGTTGCTTCAAGATCGGGTGAAAGGTGAGCGGGTAGAGCATATGTGATCGAAATAGCGGGAATGGGGATTTGTCGGAGGCGACACGTGGTCTGGTTTTCCAATTAGCTTGAGAATCGAACTGGGTGGTGCATTGGCAATAGGTCGAACGGGGCGACGCCGATCGTGTCAGCTTGCGGCGCCTGGACTACTCGCTGGCTCCTGGAAATGTCCACAGTAGCGGTATTTCTCGTATCTCATTCTCACTCGCTCAGAGGTCGGTATGGCTTGAACCTCGTGAAGATGCTTCAGCAAGTATAGCTTGAGCGTTTCAGACATGGTCACAGGATCGTTGTGGGCTCCTCCCAACGGCTCGGGCACAATCTCGTCCACCAGCTTGAAATGCAGGAGGTCTCTGGCCGTGATACGCAACGCCTCGGCTGATTTCGCGGCGGCGGAGCGGTCTTTCCAGAGAATGGCGGCACAGCCTTCCGGACTTATGACCGAGTAATAGGCATTCTCAAGAATCAACACGCGGTCAGCCACGCCAATGCCCAGAGCGCCGCCGCTTCCGCCCTCTCCCACGACGACAGCGATGACGGGGATTTCGATAAGTATCATCTGGCGGAGGTTGACGGCTATGGCTTCGGCAATGTGTCGTTCTTCGGCCCCGACCCCAGGGTATGCTCCGGCTGTGTCGATCAATGTGATGACAGGCAGACCGAATTTGTTGGCAAGTCGCATGATCCTAAGCGCCTTGCGGTATCCCTCCGGGTGAGCCGAGCCGAAATTGCGGAGGATGTTCTCCTTCGTATCGCGACCTTTCTGGGTTCCCACGACCACGACTCGTTCACCCTCGAGAAGCGCGAAACCTCCTACTACGGCCCGGTCATCCCCAAAAAACCTGTCTCCATGCAGCTCACTGAACCCTTGGAAGGTCGTTGACAGGTAATCAAGAGTGTAAGGGCGGCGAGGGTGCCGCGCCAGTTGTACTCGCTGCCAGGCATTGAGGTTCGAGAACACTTCGCGCCGCGTGTCAGCAATCTTCTTCTCTATTTGCGCAACTTCGGTTTCAAGACTGATGGTGAGGGGGTGCGACTCAGACTGTTTGCGGAGCTCTTCGAGCTTGCGCTGTAGTTCCACGATCGGCTTCTCAAAGTCCAAGTAGTGCTTCATGATGGCGCTTGACCGCAGCGCGGACATTACACGGCGCTGAATCTAGCGAACCGCGTCTGGGACTGCAACGCCGGATTTGGAGGCGTCCCTTCCTGGTGCGGCGTGGGGGTGTCTCTTGCAGTTGGATATGTTGAGGGCGTATCAGCGCGCGCCGGACGATTGAATGCGCCGGAAGGCCGCCTCGCCGAGCAGTTTGCGGATCGAGTCAAGGCGCTCCTGGTCGGCTTGAGCGAGCCGGGTGGATTGTTCGGTGGGCGTCAAGGAGTTATCCTCCAGAATGCGTTGCCGCTCAGCGTCCGTGACGCGATCTATCTGATAGAGAGTGAGGACCGTCTCAGCCGATGCGCCGACCTGACGGGCGGTGTCTCGTGCCCGTTGAAACAAGGGGTCCTGATTCAGTTTGTAGAAGAGATATCGGTCGTCTCCGAGTGCCTCGGCCACGCTGGCCTCGCGTTGAAGATCGAGCTGTTGTCGGAGGCGGAGGCTGGCTGCGTCGCTCGCGTCGCCAATCAACGCGAGTTCCTGTTCGATCGGATCGATGACGTTGAACATGCGGCGGTACTCGTCGGGAGACGGTTCAAACCCCTTGAGCGAGTCGCGCAGGTCGGCGGAAGTCCTGGAATACCGCAACATGTACTCCTCGAGCTGGGCGGTGCTGAGCACCTGACTGAGCTCCTGGCGAGTCTGTTGACGCAGGCGCGCGAGTTCAACCGAGTCAACGGGCTGGTTTTGCTCCTTTGCCCGCCGCGCAAGGGCGCGTTCGCGTTCCAGTCCATTCAATTCGATTCTGCGCACAGCCTGTTTTGTCTCGAGCTGCATGGCGCCCAGCAACGGGCCATCCAGAGCCACGGAGCCCGCCGCGGATTCGGTCAGCAGGCTTCCTGAGTACTCCCAGTCTGGGCCGAGCAGTTGCGCGAGCAACGTCCGCCGCTCCATCTCAATGGCGTGGCGTTGCTCGGCTGCCTGTTCAACCTTTTCCTGGTCTGGCTCCGGTCGCCACCATTCATGGAGCGGATTGAATAACTCGGTGGCGCGCCGCTGGGCGAACAGCTCGTTTACGTCGGCAACGATTATGTCGCGGACGGTTTGTTCCGGACAACCGATTGCCCGCAAGTTGCGCACGTAAGTGACGTAGTCGTCCGATTCGATATCGCGCCACGTTAGCATCTGCGGCCGGACAACCACGTTGGTGCGTATTGGGCGCAAGATGTTCGTCGTTACAGTGCGCGGGGGAGCTAGCTCGCGGCGTTGAACCAACCTGGACGTGGCGGATCGGAAACACCTCCAGGCCATGTAGCCGTTCAACGCCACGGACACCAGCAAAAACACAATCAGAAGCTTGAGGCGCATCGGATTTGCGTGAAGCCGCGCCAACACTGGCGACGCGGCGGTTATCCTTCCTTCAGCATGTTGATGAACAGTCTGGTTGCGTTGGAGAGAATCTTGTTCTTCTTGAGAATGATCGCCTGCTGTCGGTGAAGGTCCGCATGTTCCACAGCCACAGCCACCAGGCTTTGATTAGCTACCTCCTGGCTGACGGTGTTCAGCGGCACGATCGCCACGCCGGCATCGATTTCGACAGCGCGTTTAACCGTCTCAACATTGTCGAATTCCATTACGATGTTGACATGCACTCCGTGCTCGCGCAGCACCCGGTCAATCACCTTGCGAGTCGGTATGTCGGGTTCGAAAGCCACGAAGTTCTCCCCTGCGATCGCGCTGAGTTTGGAGCTGGTTTCCTGGGACAGAGGATGCCGCGGGTTGCAGATGATGACCATCGACTCGCGATTCCACGGCGTGATCTCGATTCTCGGATCGCGAGTCGGGCAGGCCACGAGGCCCAGATCGACAACATTACTTAGCACGTCTTCGTACACCTGGTTGGCTCGCCGATATTCGACATGCACGTTGACGCTGGGGTGCTTCTTAAGATACTTCTTGATGTAAGGCGGCAGACTGTGCAACCCGATGCTGTAAATGGTCGCGATCCGAACAGTGCCCGTAATTATGTCTTTGAGCTCCTGCAGCCGACTTCGCATCGCCTCGTATGTCTGCACGATCTGCTTGGCCGAATCATAAAGAACCTGTCCCTCCTGGGTGAGGCGGAAGCGTTTCTTGCTGCGCTCAATGAGCAGCGACTTGAATTGACGTTCCAACGAGCTTATTTGCTGGCTGACGGCGGATTGGGTAATATGATTAATGTGCGCCGCTTTTGTGAAGCTCTCAGTCTCTCTCAAGTCGCAGAATACCTTGAGGTTTTCGATTTGCATCGAAGAAACTTCAATCTCGTTTCCGCAAAAAGTCAATGTCAGTCGTGGTTGATCGATGGCAGTCGAATTCCCGCCTTGGTCTTTGAGTGGTCCAGTGGCATCCTTGTGGCCAGTCATGAAAAATGACCAAAGGCGATATGCCCGGCATCTGGCATTGCCGGAGGTGGGAATTGAGGGGCAGAGGAAGATTCGAAGCGGGCGTGTGCTGTGCGTCGGCGCGGGCGGGCTGGGATCGTCGGCCGCGGTTTACCTCGCCGCGGCGGGTGTCGGAAAGCTTGGCGTGGTCGATGACGACGTTGTGGAAGTATCCAATCTGCCTCGGCAATTGCTCCACTTCACGGCCGACATCGGACGTTCCAAGACGGACTCGGCGCGTGAAACGGTACAACAGATGAACCCAGATGTGATGGTTGAATGCCACAAGGTCCGGCTGACCAGACATAATGCTCCCGATATTGTTGAGGGCTACGATCTCGTGATCGATGGCTCAGACAACCTTGCCACGCGCTATCTTGCCAACGACGTCTGCATTCGACTTCGCAAACCATTGCTGTATGGTGCGGTGCGCGGCTTCGAAGGCCAGGCAGCGGTCATGGCACCACATTTGGGAGGGCCGTGCTACCGTTGCATGTTCCCGAAGTCGCGTCTCCGGACGCCAGAGCCGACCCGCGCTCAGACAAGAGTGCTAGGGATGGTGCCCGGCGTCATAGGCTGCATCCAGGCGACTGAAGCGCTGAAGCTGTTAGTCGGATGCGGCGACTTGCTTATCGGACGTCTGTTGTACTTCGATGCGCTGGGCATGCAGTTCCGCGTGCTGAAAGTGGGCCGCGACCCGGCCTGCCGGGCATGCAGATCGTCCCCGACGGTTCGAGGCGATTGTCAGCGCCATTAGCGGAATCCTGATTCCGAGGCCGTGATTACTGAAAGGGCTCAACCCATCTGTCGTGCTCTTTGATTAGGTCGACAAGCCGATCGACGGCC
>JAXDCU010000198.1:0-10690 GCA_034677645.1 Verrucomicrobiia bacterium | reverse complement strand
AGTCCACTTGAAGAGCGGCGGCTACATCGTTGTGGATGAAACAGAAGCTCTCGTGGCGATCGACGTTAACACCGGTCGCCACAAAGGCTCTAAAGACCCCGAAACTACCATCCTTAAAGTCAACGTCGAAGCCACCGAGGAAATCTGCCGTCAGCTCAGGCTTCGCAACATGGGCGGACTCATCGTTCTGGACTTCATAGATATGAGGTCACACAAGGACCGACAACAGATTTACCAGAGAATGAAGGAAGGCCTCAAACGCGACCGCGCCAAAACCCATGTTCTGCCTATCTCACAACTCGGCCTGATGGAAATGACTCGCCAGCGCCACACCGAAAGCGTGCGCGACGCAGTGTTCGACGACTGCCCTTACTGCAACGGCCGTGGCAAGGTCAAAAGCACCTTGTCAATGAGCGTGGAGATTCAGCGCAAGCTAGCCGAAATCCTGAAGAAACGTGACCGCGATGAATCCGACTTCCAACTCCGCATCATTGTCAACCCACGCGTTCTCGAACGCCTGCGCACCGAGGACGAACGCCTGATCATCGAGATGGAAAAACGCTACTTCGGCAAACTCTCGTTCCGTCCCGATCCAGCCTTCCATTACGAGCAGTTCAAGATCATTAATGCCGCCAACAACGAGGAACTTGCCAGCGGCGGCCACTGACAATATCGCCAGCCACCGCAACCGGTCGGCGAACCGCGCGTCGCTGTCCTGTTCAGGGCCAGATAATAGAGTACTTCTCCGATGTCGCGCCCAACTGCGACACCGTGACGAAACTCGCGCAAGCCTCTTCGTACGCCACGGCGTGAGGAGCAATCCAGTTCTTGTATGATGGTGTCACAACAAAAACAAACCTCACTTCCCCTTCCTGAGCCATGCCCAGCAATGCGCTCCCCTTGAACTCGACCGGCTCAGCACCCAATGCAGGCTGCGCCACGCACTTGTCATGCCCCCACTCCAAGTGCCTACCTCGACAGGCATACACGAAATCAATCCGCTCCCCGCTGATGTGCGACAGATAAAAGCCATAGAACTCCGCCCCGCGCAGGTCCAGAACACTCTCGATCGCCACGTCGACAAAGCTGATTACTTCGAACCGCCGGTTCTCGAACACACGCGGCAGACTCAGAAATATCTCCTGCGCCGGCAGACCAAACCGCACCCCAATCCGGCGAAAGACCTCAACATAAGCCTCCTGCGTGATGCCGCCCTTGAACCGCGCCGCCAATGGATTCTCCGGGCTTGCTTCCTGCGTCCTGGGTCCTATTCCTATTGGCGGCGCCGAGCCACCCCCGCTTGCGACAGGTCGCGGACTCTGTTCAGTTCTTGCCGCGGACGGCGACTTGACAGCCGGACCTGACGACGTTTGGGCTCGCGTCACAACTGGCGACGCCGCGGGCTCATGAGGCGCCCGCCAGATCGGCGCCGAAATCTGGTTGGCTACAAGGGGCGGCGCCACAGCGTCTTGCCCACGGCGCACCGCAGGCTCTGGCGCCAATTTGGACGGAGCGGAGAAAGGCGTCGCGACAGCGTTCCGGACCGGTGGCCGAACATCCGATTCACCCGCCAGTCCGGAGGCCGAATCCGGCTGTGCGGTGGCACGCGGAGTTGGCGGCGTGAGTGCCGCCGACAAAACTCGCCCCGCCTTGAGCAGATCGGCGTCGGGACTCTCAGTGCTCAGAACAAGGCGCTCTTCCTCTTTTGTCTGGGTGTTCAGGATGCTCAGTGTGCGGTTGTCCAGCGACAGGGCGATCTCGATGTGTGGCAGAAACACGCCAGCCGCCCGCAGGTCCGCAAGGTTGTGATGTGTAAAGGCGCGCCCAACAGGCTGCCCACCGCGCGCGGGAACGCACTCAAGCCACAGGTACTGCTTGTTCTCCTTATTGTGCGTTACACGCAGCGCGCTGAACTCAAGCGTGTCGCTGGAATCCGCAACGGCATTTTGCGTGCCGGCCCCGCCACGACGAATCATCGGGTGGTTAAGTATCTGCTCGAGTTGCGTCGCGGTGATCTTCCGATACTGCACGTCCGGGAACTGACTAAGATGCTCCTCGCCGCCATCCGAGCGTTTGCGGCGGATTATCAAGTTCGGCGGCGAGAGGCGAATGACGATTCCAGGTTGCAGGAGGTCGCACCGCTCTTGATCTTGCAGCAGGTCCAAGTGCTCCTGACACAGATGACCCTTGATCTCAAATCTCGCTCCAGCTCGGACAGTCACGAACCGGATGTCGAAGCCGGTCGCCGCCGCGGGGTTTTCGCGGATTTCAATCCCCGCGCGCTCCCCGCCGATGCTCGGAGAATAACTGGCGTTGAGCGTCTCCTCGAGAGCGTGCGCCCCTGCTTCAGTGCACTCGTACCGCACGCCATCCAACTCCACCCATTGCTGCAGCGGATGCACATGAACGCTCTTTGGGCGAAGCATCAGTCCGTTCTCAACCAGTGTGGGAAGCCCGCGCAAGCCGGTCTCGACATGTTCGTCGAGCCGCAGACAGTCAATCGTCAGGTGCCCAAGGTGTGTGAGCTTGACCTTGAAAACCACTCTCTGACTTGCTGGGCCCGCTTCTCGCTTGGTCGCGTCGCGCGCCGTGGCCGGTTTGGGTGCGACCGCTGTGTAGTGCTTGCTTAACTCGTGCTCCAGACGACCACAGGCGTCTTCGTCAACCAGACGGATTTTCTCGCCGTTGATTTCCACCGTGCCGTCCTGCGAAACACGAAAAGACTGCGGCCCGTCCATCAAGCCCCGAGTCACCCACTTGAATTGATCGGTTTGAATCCACGTGTTGCCAGGCTCCACCATTACGCTCTCACGCCCAAGAGACAGTCCGAACTTCCGCGGCTTTCCCGAGGAGTCGCGGTCGATGTGGACCTTCACCCGGCGCTCCGCCGCGGCCTCCGCCAAACTCAAGCATAGACATGTGACAATCCCAGCCGCCAATATTCCAAGGCCATCGGCAAACGCGGCGGCAAGAACCAGAGCGAGACCGCATCCGCCTATCGAACCGAGACACAAGAAAGAGGCGACGGCACTGAGCCACCACTCGCGCGGCTTGTTTAAACTCATGGCCAGACTCCAGTTGTTTTTTGACGCCAAACGCCCCCGCCAAACTGAATGTCCGACCGGGCCGGGCTTGGGCGGCTGTCCAACCGGCGCGGTCGTGCTCTCACTACCACTCCGCGGCGTCAAGCGTCATACAATCCACTCCACGTACCGAAACAGTCGTACCAGCATGTAGCCGAATATGCCACTGGCGGGAATGGTGAGCACCCATGCCCAAACAATGCGCTCCGCCACGGTAAGCTTGAGTGCGCTGAAGCGCTTGGCGCATCCCACACCCATTATCGACGTGCTGATGGCATGAGTAGTCGAGACTGGCATGCCCAAATGCGCGGCGGCAAGGAGAACGGTGGCGCCTGCCGTTTCCACCGCGAATCCGTGTACTGGATGAAGCTTCACGATCTTGTGGCCCAGCGTCTTGATGATGCGCCATCCTCCCGCCGCCGTGCCAGATGCCATGGTCAGTGCGCAGACAACTTTGATCCACACGGGAATCTCCAGGCTCTGCCCGTCGCTCGGCTCCGGCAGACGGAGGAAACCGAGCCAGTCGGGAACCTTGTCGAATGTTCCGGCTGTTGTGGCGGCGACGAGAGCCAGGGCCAGGATGCCCATTGTCTTTTGGGCGTCGTTCGTCCCGTGGCTGAAACCCATGTAGGCGGCGCTGCATAGTTGCGCCCGCCCAAACACCTTGTTGACTGTGACCGGACGCCAATTCCGCAACAGAAAGTAAAGGCACCCCATGAAAACAAAACCCAACGCCAGACCGCATGTCGGCGAAGTGACCATCGGAACTATCACCTTCCAGAGAAGCCCCTTGCCTTCCCACCAATGGTTGTCTGAGGGAATCGACCAGATGATCACACCCCAATTGCCGCGCGCCGCGGCCACACACGCTCCGCACAAACCGCCAACCAGCGCATGCGACGAGCTGGACGGCAAACCCAACCACCAGGTGATCAGATTCCATACGATCGCCCCCAGCAATGCGCAGATCAAAACCTCCGACGTGACAATCCGCGTGTCCACCAACCCCGACGCGATCGTCTTGGCCACCGCCGTCCCCACCAGCGCCCCGGTCAGGTTCGTGCTTGCGGCTAGAATCACGGCCTGACGGGGCGTGAGAACTTTCGTCGCAACGACGGTGGCGATTGAATTGGCTGTGTCGTGGAAGCCGTTTATGTACTCGAAGGCCAACGCGACCAGAATGACAATCAGGATGAGGGTCATTGAGGCGGATGACCCTCAGGAATTCTTGAGGGCGATCTGCAGGACCACGTTGCCAGCGTCCCTGCACCGGTCGATGACCTTCTCCATCAGCTCGTACAGGTCCTTCAGAATCAACGCATGCAGCGCCTCATGTTTCCCACCGTACAGGTCCCGTAGCAGCTCCACCATCAACTTGTCCGCCTGGCCTTCCACAAACTGGAGGCGATCGTTCATTTCCTTGATCTTCTCCAGGTGCTTCACATCACGGAGCTGCTTGACCATGGCCACGACAGTCCCCGTGGCCGTCTCCATCATCTCCGTGTGTCGCGCGAAGTTCGCGCCCCGCAGCGCGTCCGCCGCGAGATGGTAGCGCTCGGCAAATTTCTCGACCGATTTGGGAATCTTGTAGAGGGCGTGAGACAACGCCTCGATATCTTCGCGGTCAAGGCCGGTCACGAAGCTTTTCACCAACTCCTCGCTTATCTGGAGCGCGATCCGCTTCTCGGCGCGCCGAGTCAGAACCAGTTCGTCCAGGTTCCGATGGCTCTCAGGTGACTCCAGGAGCTGGATCAGGCATCTTACACTGTCATGCGCCTCCTCAGCGCTGGCTTCCAACAACTGATAGAACTTGTCAGCGTTACCGAACAGCGCTTGTAGCGAAAACATATCTATGACTCCGCCATACCACGCTCCCCCAGAGCAAGCTCACGTCAGCCGTGTCGGCTAAACACTGCTCCTCCCGCGCCAACAGCACCGCGGCGTGCCTAGATTCGCCCCGTGCTTGCCGGACAAACCACCGTCCGTGAAGCCTGCCGCCGCCGTCGCTATGGTCTCTCCCGGGGCGCTGGAATCACGGCACGGACAACTTAATTGGCGAGCGAGCTTCTTACGCTCCTCTCCGACATGCCTTCTTCGTCGCTTTCTTGGTCTTCGCGGCTTTCTTGGCTTTCGTCGCTTTCTTGGTTGGTTTCATGTTCTGTGTTTCCTCAGGTCTACCAGTTATACCCGTCGCGTCCTCTGTCCAAGTGACTAACAAACGCCACGTCCACAAAGGGCGCTGAACAAGAACAACACTAAACGCGCTCCACGTCAATACTTACACCCATGTCAGCGCGAATTTACGCGCCCGGCAAACGGCTGGACGATGACCAAATGATTGATTATCTTGTCCCCCATGTCGAAGTCGTCCAGAAGCCCTGGAGGAACGCCTCCAGAAGCCGCCGACCTCCCTTTTGAGGAGGCACTCCGTCGACTAGAATCCGTCGTCTCGATCATGGAATCGGATGAGTTGCCTCTCGAGGCCCTCCTCGCCCGCTACGAAGAAGGCGTCAAGCTGGTCGAAATCTGCAGGGCGCGATTAGCGTCTGCCGACGCCCGAATCCAACAGCTCGAAAGGGCTGCCACAGGCGAATCGAAGCTTCAACCACTGAACTCAGATGGCGGCGACCGGCGCCAATGAATCGATGAGCAGGTATTTGGACATGGTGTACGGCCCGGACGCGGTCCGGCAATTGACGCTCGACCAGCTCGATATTCTGGCCGAGGAAATCCGCCGCGAACTCATCACCGTTCTGTCACGAAACGGAGGTCATCTGGGACCGAATCTGGGCGTGGTGGAGTTGACTCTGGCATTGCATCGCGTGTTCGAGACGCCCCGCGACAAACTCGTGTGGGATGTGAGCCATCAATCCTACGTCCACAAGCTGCTTACCGGTCGAAAGGTTCGCTTTGGCACGGTGCGCACCACCGACGGCCTCAGCGGCTTCGCTCTGCGGACCGAGAGCGAACATGACTGCTACGGCGCGGGCCATGCCGGCACCGCGTTGTCAGCCGCGCTCGGCATGTGCGTCGGACGCGATAGACGCGGCTCTGGCGAGCATGTGGTTTGTGTCTTTGGCGACGCCGCGCTTACAAACGGTATTTCGTTCGAGGCATTGAACAATATCTCTCAGACAACACGCCGATTCATTGGCGTGCTCAACGACAATGCGTGGAGCATCGCACGGAACGTGGGCGCCATAGCCAACTACCTGCACAGATTGATCACTCACCCACGGTACACTCGGATTCAGAAGGATTTTGAGCGCTGGATGCGGCGCATCCCAAAAGGCGATATCGCGCTCAAGCTGAGACACAAAGCAGGAGAAGCTCTCAAAGGCGCCGTCTCCGACGTGGCGCTCCAGCCAGGTGAACGACCATCGGACGCGGACGGCCGTGGCGGGCACGGGAGCAGCCTCATCTTCGAGGAAATGGGCTTGCGCTACCTGGGACCGATCGACGGACACAACTTGCCACTGCTGATCGAATCCCTCGCATACGCCAAGCAAGCCGACTATCCCATCGTTCTGCACGTGATCACACAGAAGGGACGCGGCTTCGCTGCCGCATGCAAACAGCCCGAACGCTTTCACGGCATCGGCCCTTACGACATTAATACGGGCGATCCGGTCCCTGCCAGCAGCGGAGCACCGCCAAATTACCAGGACGTGCTCGGCCAGAACTTGGTCAAACTCTGCCAACGAGACACACGCTTGGTCGGAATCACCGCGGCAATGCCTTCAGGCACTGGCTTGAGCACCCTCGAACAGGCGATGCCCGATCGGTACTACGACGTCGGCATCGCTGAGGAACATGCCGTCCTGTTCGCGGCCGGTCTGGCGACAACCGGAGTCCGGCCTGTCGTCGCGATCTACTCGACTTTCTTGCAACGGGCCTACGACTGCATCGTGCACGACGTCGCTCTGCAGGACTTGCCAGTCATTTTCTGCGTGGACCGCGCGGGTCTGTCGGCCAACGACGGCCCAACCCATCACGGCCTTTACGACATCTCTTATCTGCGCTGTGTGCCAAACGTCGTTGCCATGGCGCCCAAGGACGAAGATGAGCTCGCCGATATGTTGTTCACCGCCACTCACACCCCACACCCGGTTTTCATTCGCTACCCACGCGGCGCCGGAGAAGGCACTCCAGTCAAAGACCAACCGAGAATGATCGAGATCGGCAAAGCCAATGTGCTCGAACACTTCGCGCAAACCGGTAAGCCAAAAATCGCCCTCTTCCCCCTCGGAAACATGCAGAGATTGGCTCGAACCGCGGCCGAAGAACTCAAAGAGAACGGTTGCGATGTGGCGATAATCAATCCCAGATTCATCAAGCCCCTTGACATCGCGGTCCACGAATTCTTCGGACGAGCATCCGATGTCGTTGTGACATTTGAGGACCACTCGCTGGCTGGCGGCTACGGCGCGGCCGTCTTGGAATGTTATTCAGATCTTGGACTGGCCACGCCCGTGGTGCGGATTGGTTGGCCCGATCAGTTCATCGAGCACGCGTCCACAGTCGAGCACTTGCGCAAAAAGTACGGATTGACCGCTCAAAACGCAGTGTCTCAGGTCAAAGCCCACCTGGCTAGCCTCCCCGCCGCCATAACCAAGCCCCTGGTGAGTGAACGGCAAACCGGCAAGCCGCTCGAAGCCTAGTCCCTCTATGACAGACTCATTCGTAAAACCTCCTCCGGGAGGCCGGATTACTCTTGGAAACGGCTCTTTGCATGTCCCAGACAATCCAGTCATCCCCTTCATCCGTGGTGACGGTACCGGACCCGATATCTGGGCCGCGAGCCAGCGTGTCTTCGACGCGGCGGTATCCAAAGCGTACGGATCGCAGCGCAGGGTCCAATGGTTCGAAGTTCTTGCTGGAGAAGCGGCGTTCCAGCGCTTCGGCGCCTGGCTGCCGGAGCAGACTATCCAGGCGTTCCGCGAATTGCTCGTGGGCATTAAGGGTCCGCTGACGACGCCTGTTGGTGGCGGCATTCGTTCGTTGAATGTCGCTCTGCGCCAGGCGCTCGATCTATATGTTTGTCTCCGGCCAGTGCAGTACTTCACCGGCGCGCCTTCGCCCGTCAAGCACCCGGAAAAAGTTGACGTGGTGATATTCCGCGAAAACACCGAAGACATCTACGCGGGCATCGAATACGCGGGCGGCTCGCCGGAGGCGGAGCGCTTCCTTCGGTTTCTGGAACGGGAGTTCCCAGCTGATTTCGGCAAAATCCGCTTCGGCACTCAGGAGAAAGCAGCCGATTTCTGGCGCAGTGCTGGCCAGTCCGAACCAACGGACGTCTGCGTGGGCCTCGGTATCAAGCCCGTCAGCCGACATGGCTCCGTCCGGCTCGTCAGCGACGCTATCTCGTACGCTCTTAAACACCGGCGCCGCGGTGTTACATTGGTCCATAAGGGCAACATCCTGAAGTTCACCGAGGGCGCATTCCGCGACTGGGGCTACACCACGGCGGAACGCCGCTTCGGCAATCTCGTCTACACCTGGGCCCAGTGGGAACGGATTAGGAAAGAACGGGGCGAGGCTGAGGCAAACGCCCAGCGGAATAAGGCGCTCGCGAACGGCGCTCTGCTTGTCAAAGACAGCATCGCGGACATCACGCTGCAGCAGGTTCTAACTCGGCCTGAGGAATTCGACGTCATCGCCACCTTGAACCTCAATGGAGACTATCTGAGCGACGCCCTCGCCGCCCAGGTCGGCGGCATCGGCATCGCCCCAGGCGGTAATATCAATTACGTCACTGGCCACGCCATCTTCGAGGCCACTCATGGCACCGCACCGAAGTACGCCGGCAAGGATATCGTCAATCCTGGATCGGTCATTCTCTCCGGCGAAATGCTCTTCCGCCATATCGGCTGGGTCGAGGCGGCTAACCTCATCCTTGAGGGTCTTCGCGGCGCCATCGCCAGCAAGCGCGTCACTTACGACTTCGCCCGGCTGCTCGACGGCGCCACGCAGGTCAAGTGCTCCGAGTTCGGCGACAACGTGATTGCCCACATGCGCGCCCAAGGAGAATGAGCGCCCGGCAAATGTCAAATGTTTAGATGTGACCCCGATGCCGCGCTTTCAACTGAGACGATCTCCGCGCCGATCTTCGGTCTCTCACCCTTGTGCCACCATAGGACTAGTGCGCTGGCAATGTAGAGTGTCGAGTAGCTGCCGGTGACAATGCCGACCAGGAACGTAAAGGCAAAGTCGTTGATCACGCCGCCGCCGAAAAGGTAGAGCGACAGGTTGGCCAGCAACACCGTGCCTGATGTTATGATTGTGCGGCTTAGGGTTTGGTTGACTGCCTTGTTGATCAGTTCCCGGAAAGAGCCTCGGAGACCCAGCTTCAGGTCTTCACGGATGCGGTCAAAGATCACTATCGTGTCGTTGATCGAGAAACCGATGATCGTTAGCGCGGCCGCGACAATAGGCGCATTCAACTGCCTGCCTGAAACGAAGAACCAGCCAGCGGTCATCAGCACGTCATGGAGCACGGCAATCACAGCGCCGACAGCGAACGAGAATTCGTAGCGGAACGCCACATACACGAGAACTCCAAACATGGCGAGCAATGAAGCCACGATAGCCGAATTCCGAATTTGACGGCCCACTGAAGCCCCGACCTCGTCAAGGGAAATCCGCTCAAAGCCGGCCTGGGGGAAGCCCGTTTTCAGAGTCTCGTAAACTCGACCTCCGCTCCCCTTTTCCGTGGTGACTTGAAGCGTCTCGTAGCTGGTCACTGGGTCCTTCTGGTATTGGATGAACGCTTCACCCACACTGAGTTGGTTTATTGCGCGGCGCAGGCTTTCGACTTCGATCTTCTGAGCGAACCGCAGCCCTAATCGATCGCCGCCGGCAAGGTCCACGCCGAGTATCTCCTTGCCTCGGTAGAGGCCGTAGCCATTCGTGAGCAGCAACAACGAACACGAGAGAATAAACGCCGGCCGGGCCCATTTCATGAAATCGATCTTTGTCTCGCCGATCGCTTGAAGCATCTTGATACTCTTGAGCCAACCCCTCGCCAGCATCCAGTCGAAGACCAGCCGCGTCACCACTAGCGCCGTGAAAACGTTCACGATCAATCCTATGGTGAGTGTCACTCCAAATCCTTTGACTGGGCCGGTGCCCATGAAGATCAGGATTATCGAGGTAATAAGAGTCGTCAGGTTCGAATCGAGGATCGTGCCAAACGCCTTGCTGTAGCCCGCGGCGAGCGCTCCTCTCACCGATTTTCCCGCAGCGAGTTCTTCGCGAATGCGCTCGTACACGAGCACGTTGGCGTCGACCGACATGCCAATCGTCAGAACAATTCCGGCGATACCAGGAACGGTGAGGGTGCTCTCCAGCGAACACATCACGCCCATGAGAATCACGACGTTCAACAGGAGCGCGAGGTTGGCCACCAGTCCGGAGAACAAGTAGTACACGATCATGAACACCACGACCGCCCCAATGCCGATCAGAGATGCCCGTATGCCGCTGCTGATCGCGTCGCGACCGAGAGAGGGATCGACACTCCGCTCCTCTTCGATCTGCACGGGCGCCTCGAGCGGGTTCTGGAGAACGTTTGCCAGCTCGTACGCCACGCGAAGGTCAAAATC
>JAXDCU010000197.1:0-12169 GCA_034677645.1 Verrucomicrobiia bacterium | reverse complement strand
GTGCCTGATCATTCTCCTAGCAGCGACCGCGTCCGGGCAACGCACTATGTTGGACTCAACCGCATCAACCGTGACCTTCTCGCGGTCCACGACGGCCAGGATGTCGTGAACGCGCGCGACGTACGCCAGCAGCTCCACACCGAAGAGTTCGCTCAGGACTTTGCGCGCCACAGCGCCCGCCGCAACGCGTCCCACCGTTTCGCGCGCGCTTGTGCGCCCCCCACCCTGCCAATTGCGGATGCCAAATTTGGCTTGATAAGTGTAGTCAGCGTGCGACGGGCGGTATTTCGCCGCCATGTCTGAGTAGTCGCCAGGTCTGGCATCCTGGTTCTCCACTAACATGCAAATCGGCGTGCCCAGCGTCCGGTCTTCGAATGTGCCGGACAGGATGTGCACTCTGTCAGCCTCCTGTCGCGGGCTAGCTATGACCGATTGACCGGGGCGGCGGCGATCCAGTTGAGACTGAACGTCAGCTTCAGTTAGATTTATCCGCGGAGGACAACCATCTACAACTGCGCCAACAGCACCGCCATGAGACTCGCCCCAGGTGGTGACGCGAAACAATGTGCCGATCGTGTTTGCCACGCCAGCAAGGTGGGGCAACCGGGCCAAATGTCAATGGCGTCTGTGTCTACAGCCGTGCGTTGTCTATCAGGCGCGTGCGGCCAACGCGCACGGCCAGGGCGATATGCGTCCCGGCTCTCACGGAAGACGCGGGCCGCAACGTCGCGCCGTCGAAAAACTCGACGTAATCCAACCGCGCGGCTGGTCGCGTGCCGATCAATTCGGCTATTCCTTTCTTCAGCGCACTTGGGCGGAGCGGACGCTTTGCGGCCCGGACGGCCGCCCGCGCCCGGCCAATCGCCTGCCAGAGGATGGTTGCCTGGCGCCTCTCATCGGCTGAGAGGTACTGGTTGCGCGAACTAAACGCCAGGCCGTCCGATTCGCGGACAGTCGGCGCCACAACAATCCTGGTAGGGAAATCCAAGTCCCGCGTCATTCGCCTGATGATGGCCGCCTGTTGCCAGTCCTTGGCCCCAAACACAGCGACTTCGGGCAAAACGATGTTGAACAACTTGGCAACCACTGTGGTCACGCCGCGGAAATGTGTCGGGCGCGTCTTCCCCTCCATGACGGCTGAAAGCCGTTCTTCGATCACGAACGTGCTGAACTCATCGCCACCACGGCGCGGATACATCGCAGCCGCCGCCGGCACAAACATGACATCCACGCCCTCGTTACGACACAGCCTCTTGTCTCGCGCAAGGTCGCGGGGGTAGCTGGCAAGGTCCTCGTGCGGCGCGAACTGGGTCGGATTAACGAAAACACTCACCACCAGATCGCCGTCTTTGCCAACAATCCTACGCGCCCTCCGCATCAGGCTCACGTGACCGCGATGAAGAAAACCCATCGTCGGAACAAGTCCGACCCGCCTGCCTGCCCGCCGCCAGCGGAGTCCTAACCTCCGCATTTCGGCAATGGACTTAACGATTCGCATAGAAGTCAATCCGTATCCGCCCCCTGACCAGAACACTCCTGTCCGCCTGACGCGCGCTGATTGCTACCGGCCAAAAGCCGGATCACTTTCTCGCCCGTCGGCAGCGCCGCCAGAAGCCCGGCAATGTCCCTTGTTTGCCCAGGCAACACGAAACCCGGCACGATCTCGGCCAGCGGCTGCAGCACAAACCGCCGCTGATGCGCCCGTGGATGAGGAAGCACCAACCGCGGCGCGCAGCGTCTTTCAGCGCCGAAAGCGACCAGGTCTAAATCAAGCGTGCGCGGTTCGTTCAACACTCGCGGCGGCTGCCGGCCGAATTCGCGCTCGATGGATTGCAGTTTCTCTAACAGTGATTCTGGAGTTTCGCCAGGCAACGGCGTAATCGCAACAGCGGCGTTCACGAACGGCGGCGAGCCCTCCGGACATTCCACCGGCGCGCTTCTCCACAGCGACGAGCGCCGCAATGGCCTGGACGACAGAGCCGTCAATCTGTCCATGGTCCTCAGAACAGTCGTGACTGGGTCGCCGACATTGGCGCCCAGCGCGATTAAGACCGGTGTCCTGGAGCTCATCGGGCAATGGGAAGCTCCCTCGTTTGCGTGAACATGCTCTGGGGCCTTGAACCGTATTGGAGCGCTTGCTTTAGCCCGCTTCCGCGCGTTCGGACGATAGCGTGTTGAGGCGGCCCGAAGCCGTAACAACGCAGATAGACAAACCACTGATTACACTGAAAACACGGAAACTCGCGCATTTGGACTCCACGCCGCAAATCAAGAGAGCCGTGGCCGAACGGTGAGTCTGAAACCGCTTGGTCAGATACAAGCAAGTGGCTGCTCATCCGTGTGTTCCGAGTATTCCGTAGTTGTGCTACTGCATGGATAAGGCTGAAGGCCGCGCTCCGGGAGGGCAAGTTCATGGAAAGCGAGGTTTCTCTTTCTAGAACGCATTGTGACCATGAACCGTGCGGTAGGGCGACGCTCCCGCGGAGCCGGGCCGCGATATACTGCACAGGCTGTGAGCGGCTCGGCTGGAGCCTCGCCCTACCGGGGAATGCATCTGGTTCATGGGGAGCCTCCACGTTCCAGAGAACGCGCTTTGGGTTCATGAACAGGATGCTTAACCGCGATGGCCACGAAGACAACCGAGGAAGAGCTAATAGGAACCTCCGTGATCATCGTGCGCTTCGTGGTGATTGTTGAGTGGTGCTTGTTTCACCGGTTCAAGGGAAGAGTGCAAGCGCGTCACAACAGACCGAGCACATGCTGCATCGTGTAAAGACCCGGCTGGCGCCCCACGAGCCACCGGGCCGCCTTTAGTGCGCCGCGAGCGAAAGTCTCGCGGCTTCCTGCCTTGTGAGTCAGCTCGACTCGCTCGCCTGGCGCCGCGAAGATGACCGTGTGGTCGCCCACGACATCGCCACCGCGCACGGCATGGACGCCGATCTCCATCAAATTCCGTTCGCCGGGCAAACCAGCGCGGCCATGGGTTATTACCTTGTCCAACTGGACCTGTCGGGTCTCGGCCAGAAGTTTCGCCAGATTCATTGCCGTGCCACTTGGAGCGTCTTTCTTGTGTCGATGGTGCATTTCGACGATCTCAACATCGAATCCTGGTCCGAGAATCTCCGCCGCGCGGCGCGTGAGCCAGAACAGGGCGTTGACTCCAGTTGAGAAGTTCGAGGTCCAGACGATCGGCACCAACTTCGCCGCGGCGAGAATCCGTTCTTGTTCAGCCTGTGTGTGGCCCGTGGTTCCGATTACCGCGGGTCTTAGGTGTTTGACGCAGCAATCGACAAGATCGGGCGTCCCGTCGTGCGAGCTGAAATCGATCACCACATCACACGCCCCGATCACGGCGCCCAAGTCGTCTCCCAGATCGATGCAGCCTGCTATGTGAAAGTCGGTTTCGTGAAAAACGCAGGCACGCAACGTCTGGCCCATCCGGCCTTTGGCACCTATGATGACGATCTTTGTCGTTGGCATGTGTCAGGTCCGGCAGCGGATTCCGCACGCCGTCATGGTTGCCCTCAAACGCGACCGGCTCGCCGGCGACACCGGAACAAGCGGCAACCGCAGTTCTTCCGCGATATGACCTTGGATCGCCAGCGCTGCTTTCACGGGCGCCGGATTCGTCTCAATGAACAAATCCTTGAAGAACTGAAAATACCGCAAGTGAAGTCCGAACGACATCACCAACTTGCCGCTCCGGAATGCTCTGACCATGTTCGAAACCTGGCGCGGGATCACATTCGAAGCGACGCTCACCACACCTTGCGCGCCCACGGCGAGGAACGGAAGCGTGAGAGAGTCGTCACCGCTCAGTATCGTGAACCCGGGTCCAAGACGCGCGCGCAAATGACTCACGCGGTCGGGATTGCCGCCCGCCTCCTTGATGCCGACGATGTTGGCCCTATCGCGGGCCAAGCGCTCTACAGTCTCGACCGCAATCTCGACTCCGCAGCGGCCTGGAATGCTGTAGAGAACGATCGGCAGGCTGGTCGCGCGCGCCACGGCCTGGAAATGCCTGAACAGACCCTCCTGTGTTGGCTTGTTGTAGTAAGGCGCGACCTGCAATGACGCGTTCGCGCCCGATTTCTCCGCGGCTTGGGTGAGATATATTGCTTCGCTTGTCGAATTGCCGCCAGTGCCGGCCATCACACGTATCTTTCCGGCAGCGGCGTTCACGGCGAGTTGAATCACGTGGATGTGCTCATCGAAACTGAGCGTGGGTGATTCGCCCGTTGTGCCCACGGGCACTATGCCATCCACTCCTCCTCGAATCTGGGAACGAATCAGCCGCCTGAAAGCGGCCTCATCCACTTTGTCGCCGCGGAAGGGCGTCACTAATGCCGTGTAGGTTCCTGCAAAAGTCTGCATTGCGTGCCCACTGACGGGGCAGAGGCAGATTCATCCAAAAACCCGCCGCGTTGGCGAGCAGGAAGTGAATTGCCCTGCGCCCGGCAGCCGATTCAGGCTGCTCGATCCGCTTGTACTGACCGCTAGTTTCGCTCCGCCAAGAAAACAACCATGCTCTCCCTCGACGGCTTCCGACCAATGACTGTCGTCGAGCAGTTGCCCACAACTTGCCCGTGGACCTCGCTCATGAACTGCTCGGCGGAAATCAGGACAACGCCAAGCGAGCGGCCACGGGCGGCAATGTCGAGGACATAGTCGAGAATCGAGGATTCGCCTTCACCACGCCGGCCTGGCGCGTACTTGTTCAACTCGTCCACGAAGATGAGCATCTGCTTCGGCAGATCGTTGCGCTCGTCAACGGTGGCTTCCGCATACATGGCGTAGACTTCCTTGATGATGTGGCCGAACACCAGCGCCCGCTTGATCTCGGCTAATTCGCCGTCGGACAATCCCCACAACTTCGCCGCCGCCTCGTCAATCCGGCGAAAAGGCCGGCGTCTTCAAGAATGCGCGCCGCATCGCGGCGGAAGTCCGCTTCCGTGCCGCCGCGACGGGCGGTTTCGACGAGGGCTTTTGCCACCGGCCCCGCCTGTTCGGTCGCGGTCTTTTCCAGGTCAACGCTCATCTTTGGGTTTCTGGTGCGCTTTGTGCTCGTCCATTTCCATCAGTCGCCTTAGCAGAAATGGGTGAGGTTGGCGGTGTCCGTTCTCCCATTGGTTGACCGTGCTGAATGTCACCCCGACGGCTTGGGCAAATCGCTCCTGGGTGAGGCCCATTCGTTCGCGCAGTCGCTTGACCAGCATCGGAACCTCTCGGTCATGCGCCCCGGCCCTTCTCTTCAGACGTGTGGTACGTGCCATTATTTAAGGCGCTATATTATGCGCGTTAAGCGCCGGAGTCAACTTAACGTTTTGGCATCTTCCCGCCTGGTGCTGCCCGTCCCGCAAAGATGGGATGTGGCGGAGACGCAGAGTGCGTCTTTGGCCACAACAGGCGTCGAACACATCTGGGCGCCCAGGTTAATCTGGCCCAGCAGTTTCTTTTCCCTAACGGCGGCGAGAACCGCGAAGTCACCGTCTTCGTGGCCGACGAAGACCCTCTCTTCGGCGGCTGGTTCGGCGGTGCTCCGTGACTGGATCGATCGTGTCCACGAAAGGAAAACGATTGAAATCCGTATCGCGGGTGTAGATGACCTTGATGCCATTCTCTCTCATCAGGGTCGCCGTATGGGCGTCAAACACAAGGTTCCCGGTTATGTCGGGCACCTCCTCGAAGACTTCGGCCGCAACGTGGCGATGCCGGTCCGTTTCCGCCAGAACGCGAAGCTGCGGCGCGGCGAAGAGCGCGTCCAGGAATCGCCAGGCATCCGAAGGGGACAGCGGACGCGTGAGCACCCGTGGATGCGTGACCACGCGAAGAAACTCGTACACGATGCCCCATGTGACGTACCACGGGGTTCTCTGGACGCGCCACTGCTCAATCAACGCGCGGCACCGCGCATGGTCCGGCGAATCCCGGTCAGCGCCGTAGATCAGGATGTTGGTGTCCACCACGAACACGGCTACCCTCCCATGACACCGTAGAGCGCGTCGCGGTCGGCTACGTTGACCCGCAGGCCTCCGCTGCCGTATTCGGGCAGCGGCGACAGGCGGGCCGGCTTCTTCGCGGGTTCAACGATGCTCCGCAGGGCCGCCTCGACCAACTCGGACATCGTCTGCCGGCGGCGCGCGGCCTCGCGCTTCAACTCGCGCATGGTGGCGTCACTGATATTCAGTGTTGTTTTCATATGGAAAACCATACTGCATGTATGGGTGTCCGTCAATCTCTCGCTTTCAAACCGCCACGTATGTCACATCAATCGCCCGGTTCGATTCCCGCCGCCTTCCGACCGCTAACTTCCGTCTCCTGTCTCCTGACCCCTGCCTTTTTCCCCCTCACATCTCCTCCAGCAACACCTTGATCTGAGCCAACTCGTCATCGGACAAGCCCAACGAATTCGCCGCTGTGGCTTTCCCGTCTGGTGTTTCTTTCTCCATGTCGTCTCAAGGCGTTTGCGAGGCGCTACCCATCGCATACAGATGGGAACATGTGGCCACGTAGAGCGTGCCGTTGGCTGCAATAGGTGTCGAGTATATCGGGGCACCGAGGTTGATCTCGCCCAGCAGTTTCTTTTCCTTCGCGACCGCGAGAACGACGAAGTCCCCGTCTTCATCGCCGACAAAGAGCCTGCCGTCAGCCGCGAGCGTTGAACCCCAGATGTGGGCTTTCATGTCGTGGGTCCAGTGAAGTTCGCCAGTCTCAGCGTCGATGCAATAGACGAATCCTGAAAAATCAGCCGTGAAAAGGAGGTTCGTTTCCGGGTCAATTGACACAGTCGAGATGCTCCGGTGAATGCCCTGAAAGGACCAGACGGTTGCCCCTTTTGTCACATCACCAGTTCCAACCGCGGCGTCGACACAGACCAAACGTCCGACTCCCTCGCCGTGCTCTGGGTCCTGTCCAGTCGCGACATATACGCGGTTATTGTGGAATACGGGCGTTGCATTTATCTCGCTAGGGCCTTCGGCGGCCGGGTACTTGATCGGCTTGCCGTCTCTGTCTGTCTTGTACTCGGGAGGATTGCAGTCGTACCACCATGCCCTCTTCAACAATTGGCGGTCCCCCTCTTTGACCGGCCGCGGATCGAGAGCGTAGAGCACGCCGTCGCCGCCGCCGCAAAACAAGAGCGTTCGCCCATTCACGGCGCCGCTTGACACCGAGCTCCACTGGCCACAAAAAATGCGCGGTCCAATACCGGCATCGTCTTCGCCGGCGAACGCGCCCGTCGTTTTGCTCACGGCGATGAAGCTGGGCGAGTAGGGCGACGGGACGTTTGCGTCGGACCAATCCTGGCCGTTGGACGTGCAAACGTATACAAGGTCGCCAATGATCAGCGGCGAACTGTTCGAAGCGTTTCGCGGGAACACTCCAAGTTCGTCCATCATGTTGTAGACCCAGATGATGTCAGCGTCCCGCGGGCCATTGTCCGCCGGCGGCTTGCCGGTGTCCATGACAACGTATGTGGCTTCGTCAGTGAACGGGCCATCGTTTCCATCGGCCATGCCGTTCAAGTCGACACACATCACTTCACACCGGCTGGTCACGAGGTAGACGCGGTTGCCCTCAACCGCGGGCGAAGAGAGCAGGCCCAGCAACTCCCAGTCATTCGCCCGACCCTCCTTCAGTTTCGGAACGGCCAGTTGCCAGATCAACGCGCCCGTTTTCTCATCCAGACACAGCAGAATGCTCCGGTCCCCTTCGTGTTTGGGGTCACGGGGGTGATCGTTGTTGGTACCAATGAACACACGCCCATTGGCCACCGTGACATTGCCGTAACTCTGACTGCCGAGCTTCGCCACCCAGCGCACATTCCGAGTTGTGCTCATGTCCACTTCATCGGTGCCAGGCTTGAACTTGCCAGGGTCAAACAGCTCCGGAAGATCGCTAGCGGGCGAGTGCATGTTCCTGTGGTTTGTGCGGCCCCACATTGGCCAGTCGTCCGGCGCGGACGCGGGCGCGGACGCGGGCGCGGACGCCGCGGCCGCCGCAATCAGAATCGCCACCGCGAACGCCTTGGCCGGTTGGAACGCAACCGCGGCGAGTCTGAAGTCTGGACGTGCCACGTCAGGAATCCTATTGCGCAAAGTCCGAGGGTCGCGCCGCTTCGCTTTGCGGATCGCCTTGCATGACCCAGGCTTCGTTGAAGCGAACGTGCTTGATCGACTTGGCGGCTGGGTCGCCGTCGCGGTCGCGCGGCAGGTCGCGTCTGTTAAGGTGGAAGCTGTAAGTGGCGTGCAGGGCGCCATCCCTCGACTGAACCACCGACGGATAGTGGTACGCCCCCGCCTCCGGGCCGGGGGCGTCGAATTCGAGGCGCCTCTTCCAGCGCCAGGTCCTGCCCTCGTCGTCGGAGAGCTGCACTGCCAGGCTGTGCCGTCCGCGCTCCGTGTCATTGCCAATCAACAGCCAGTTGCCGCTGCGCAAGGAGATAATCTCAGCTCCGGAGCCCGGGTTGGGTTGGTCGCTATCGGTCACCGGCGCCCAGGTCAAACCTTCATCGCGCGATTCACTTTGGGCCAACCGCTTAGGCGGGGGGCCATTGTCGCGCATCAGAGCATAAAGCGATCCATCGCGGCGACGCACCAGACTTGGTTGGATGTTGCCGGCGCCGACGAGCGGCGCGCTGGTGCGCCAAGTGGCTCCCCAATCGTCCGTGATTGCCATCATGGAGAAAGAGAAACCGTCGTGATAAAGAGGAACTATGAGCCGGCGCTTCTCAAGCACAAATGGATGAGCTCGCGTCATCCAACCGAGCCGTCGATAAAGCTTGTCGCTGGCATGTTGCCGCATCGCCTCCAGAAAATCCCGCGCTTCGCGAAGGCCGTCTCCTGACAAGTTGAGAGAAGCGACTTCGTTTTCCAGGGAAGAAAGGCGCCGAGCTACTTCGGCTTCGAAATTTGGTCCTGGGGTGACATGGAGCGTTTCGTTGATTGCCCACCGGGGCGGCCCGTCGCGGTGGTAATCGGCCGAGATACGGTACTTCATCAGGGCGGATTCCCACCGGTTAGCTAGAATCGTTGGCCAGAGTAACCAAAGCCGCTCCTGGGGGTCTATGAACATGGCGCAATTGGTGTCCGGGTACCCGGGCGTGTCGGCCATGGTGAACCGCGCGCTCCATTTGCGGCTCCCAGAGCGCAGCCTCGCGCCCTCGATTCTCACGTCATCGGCCGTCCGCTCCCCGGAACCATGAAACCAACAGACAAGCAGGTCTCCTTGCGGAGTCTCAACTACGCACGAGGCGTGGTTGTGCCACACCTCAGGCGGGAAGATCAGCCCCCCATCGTGGAACGGGGCCTTTGGCAGCGGCGCCTTGGACGCCCTGGCACGCGCCGCGCCGTGGCCTGTTGGGAACGCGACCGAGGCGTCCGCATGGGCCATCGCGAGCAATGGGACCAGGAGCAAGAACGTGCCCAAAACACACAAGCGCGAGAGAGACAACCGCATAAACTCAAGCCGCTGGATGATTGTCGGGTCGACTGTCCGGCTGGGCCGTTTCCACGGCTAGTTCCCGCGGCGACTTGCCACCATTGACCAAGTACAGCACGGCCATGCGGATAGCCAGACCATTTGTGACCTGCTCGAGAATGACGGAGCGTGGGCCGTCGGCGACATCGCCATCAACTTCGACGCCCCGGTTGATTGGGCCTGGGTGCATGATCAGAGTCTCAGGCCCCGTTGCGGCGAGACGCGAGCGGTTGATTCCAAAAAGGCTGGTGTACTCGGCAAGGCCCGGGAACATGGTTCTGCGTTGGCGCTCATGCTGGATGCGGAGGAGGTTCAAGACATCCGCGTCGCGGATGGCGGCGTCCAGGTCGTGAACAACCTGGCAGCCCAGCTCTTCGAACGTGCGCGGAACGAGGGTCGGAGGTCCGCATAGCGTGACGTGGGCGCCGAGCTTCTGCAGCGCCCAAATGTTCGAACGCGCCACTCGGCTGTAAAGAATGTCGCCCAGAATCGTGACCTTCAGGCCGGCAATGCGCCCCTTCTTCTCCCGCATGGTGAAGACGTCAAGGAGACCCTGAGTCGGGTGCTCGTGTGCGCCGTCGCCGGCGTTGATGACATGAGCATCGAGCACCCGGGCGAGGAGATGTGGGGCTCCAGCGGCGCTGTGCCGTATGATGATGAAGTCCACATTGAGCGCCTCAATGTTGCGCGCCGTGTCCTTGAGAGTCTCGCCTTTCTTGAGAGAGGAAGCTTCGGCCGTGAAGTTAATGATGTCCGCGCTGAGACGCTGAGCAGCCAGCTCGAAGCTGATTCGCGTGCGAGTGGACGGTTCGACGAATAGGTTGACTACGGTCTTGCCTCGGAGAGCGGGCACTTTCTTGATTTCGCGCGTGCCCACCGCTTTGAATTCCCGAGCGGTGTCGAGGATGGTTGTGATTTCCTCGGCGGAGAGTGATTGGATATCAAGGAGGTCTTTGCGGGTCCAACGCATGCACGCATTGAGCAATCAGACGGCCGCTTTTTCAAGGACGACTTTGCTTGCACCCGACGAGCCACCCAACTGCACATCGACGCGATCTTCCGGGTCGGTCTCGATAGTCGCACCGACCACATCAGGCGTGATGGGCAACTCACGGTGGCCGCGGTCAATGAGAACCGCCAGTTGAATGCGCTGGGGTCGCCCCAGATCGCTCAATGCATCAAGCGCGGCGCGCGTGGTGCGACCGCTGAACAAAACGTCATCGACCAACACCACTGTCTTGTCGGAGACATCGAATTCGATCGCCGTGGGATACACCCTCGGAGCCAAACGCTGGTTCAGATCGTCGCGGTGCATGCTGATGTCCAGTTGCCCGACCGACACCGTGCGCCCCCAGAGATTGGTCAGGTGCGCCGCCAACTGGCGCGCCAGTTGCACCCCGCCCGTCTGTATGCCTATAAGGACGACGTCGCCGCCGTCTTCGTTCTTGGCGGCCAGCTCTTGGGCCATGCGCTTGACCGTCAGGGCAATACCCTGCGCGTCAAACAAAACAGTGCTCTGCTCGTTAATAGTGGACATGAAAACCAACAAAGAGAAAACCGCCACTCGCCGCTTAAGACGTCCGGCTCAAGTCTAACCCTTAACCGTGAGCCATGAAATCGCCGGTCGCCACCGCCGGTCTGTCGGTCCTCGACGTGGCCGCTTGCTGGCTGCGACGCCATTGGCGCCATTGGCGCCTGTGTTTCACTATCCAGTCGGTAAGGGCGCACTCGAGGCCAATGTCCCGGCCCGCCTTTTCCGACTCGATCCATTTGTGCTTAAGGATTTCGGCACGCTCAGCGAAAAACTCCTGATAGAGTGTCGAATCTTTCAGCTGCACGCTTTCTTCAGCCATGGCTGTCATAAACACTCAAGCACGAAGCCACGCTAATCCATGCCCGGCTCCGTGCCAAAACGCTCTTTATAGCACAGCCGCGCCGGGTGACAATGAAATTCCGGCGCTGAATTCTTCTGTTCTTTTCCATTACCCGTGCCTAAACTTGCGCTCAATTACCGCGGGGCAGCGCTCACTCGCACCCCGCCATACAACTCAGACAAAAGAGCTATGCCACTTATACATACCCGTGACTTGTTCGCCAAGGCACTCAAGGGCAAGTACGCCATTGGCGCGTTTAACGTGAACAATATGGAGCTTCTCCAAGCCATCGTCGAAGCCGGCGAGGAGGAGAAAGCCCCGCTGATCCTCCAAATCTCCAAGGGAGCCCGCCAGTACGCCAATCCTGTCTACCTCAAGAAACTCATCGAGGCTGCCATTAGCGTTACGAACATCCCAGTCGCCGTCCATCTCGACCACGGAGACACCTACGAGCTCTGCAAACAGTGCATCGACGAGGGTTTCACCAGTGTCATGATCGACGGCAGCCACCTCCCGTTCGAGAAGAACGCCGAGTTGTGCAAGCGAGTGGTCGACTACGCCCACAAACGCAACTCCGTCGTTGAGGGTGAATTGGGACAGTTGGTCGGCGCCCAGTTCGACGAAGGTGAACATGGCGGCACTTACTCGAAGGGCGGAGTGTACACGCATCCGGAAGAGGCTGTTGCTTTCGTTAAGGAAACCGGCGTTGACTCGCTGGCCGTGGCAATTGGCAACTCCCACGGCGCTTATAAGTTCAAAGGGACGCAACACCTGAACCTCGACCGGCTCAAGGACATCAAACAAGCGCTCATGAGCGC